>JBOHQZ010000150.1:0-10375 GCA_050732275.1 bacterium | reverse complement strand
TTTGTAAGGTTTGTGAAGCCGGACTTGCGTGCGGTGGTTTTCAGCAATTCATCAAATCGTGCGTACAAATCCGGCTTCGTGTTGTTGACTGCGTCCGTAGATTGAATCAATTTACATGATCAATATAAGCAACGAGAGGGTGTAGCGTCATGCACCGAATGGTGTATTTTAGGGGTGTAATCAGGGAAGTGCAAGGAATGGTTGAAAAAGGCCAAGAAATCCTCTTCCAACTATTGTGAATCAGCCAATCTCGATTAAAAAAACTGTATCTATTCAGCCCATATTTTTAGAGTAAGTAAGCGGATCGAGTGGATTGAGCAGACTACGTCCGTAGGATAATTACAACAAAGAATTTTTAAAAATCCGCTTTATCCGCTCAATCCGCTTACTGCTTATTCTGTTCGCTTTCAGCTCATCCGTTTTTGAAATTTCATCGCGCTCGCCGAAAGAATGACCACGCCGAAAATCGCCAGCGGAATGATTTCATTCCACAAAAATTTGAGCGGCGTCGCCTTCAGAAAAATCTCACGCAGCAGATTGATGTAATAGCGCAGCGGATTGAGATACGTCACCTTTTGCCAGCCCTCCGGCATGTTCTCAATCGGCGAGAGAAAGCCGGACATCAGCATGAGAAAAATCATGAAAAACCACGAAATGAACATCGCCTGCTGCTGCGTTTCCGCCAACGTCGAGATAAAAATGCCGAGGCCGAGCGAGGTAAAAAAATACAGCAGCGAGACGCCGAGAAACAGCCCATAACTTCCCGCCAGGTGCAGCTTGAAAATCAGAAAAGCGACGCCCATCATGAGGTTGATCTCGACAAACCCGATGAGCACGAACGGCAGCACTTTGCCGATCATCAATTCAAAGCGCCGAATCGGCGTCACCATCAATTGCTCCAGCGTGCCGATTTCCTTTTCCCGCACCAACCCCATCGATGTCAAAAACATCGTCACGATGGTGGCCAGCAAGCCGATGAGACCGGGGATCATGTAATGCTTACTCTCCAAATTCAAATTGTACCACAAGCGTGTTTCGCTGACGAGCGGAACGTTTGCCGGCTGCGTCACCACCACTCCCTGTCCCTGCGCGAATAAAGTTATAATTCCCTGCGCATAACCGAGCGCGATGCCGGCAGTATTGCCGTCAAGACCGTCGGCAATAAGCTGCACTTCCGGCCTCGAGCCGCGCTCGAAATCGCGGCCAAAATGCGGTTTGATAAACAGGCCGATTTGCGCCTGCCACTTGTCCAGCGCGCCATGAATGTCCGCGGCGCTTTCGACATATCCGGCAAAGTTGAAATAAGGGTTGTTCTCAAATCGCCGGCAAAGCTCGCGGCTCGCAAAGCTGTTATCCGCGTCACAAATCAGCAGCTTGACGTTTTTCACGTCGGTGGTCATCACCGGACCGAGCACGAGCGTTTGTATCACCGGCAAGACAAACATGATGCCGAGCATCGCGCGATCGCGAAAAACCTGGAGAAATTCTTTTTTGAGAAGATAGAGGATGCGTTGCATTTTTTAGATCCTGTTTTTTGGTATTCAGTGATCAGTAATCAGTGCCAACTGGTAACTGATTACTGAATACTGATCACTGATCACTGATTACTAGACCTCAAGCGTCATCTTAAACTTCTTCGCGCTGATGGCCAGAAAAAAAATCCCCATTAAAACCAGCACGCCGAGCGGCAGCCAGAGATGAAAAATCGTATTGCCCTTCAACATCACGCCGCGAATGATGGGAAGAAAATAACGCGCCGGCACCAGATAGGTGAGGAATTGCAAAATCTTCGGTATCGAAGCAAGCGGAAAAATGAAGCCGGACAGCATGACGGTGGGCAGCAGCGTGCCCATCAACGCGCCCATCATCGCCACCTGCTGCGTCCGCGCGCGCGTTGAAAGCAATAAGCCAAAAGCCAGCGCGACACAGATGAACAGCACGCAACTCAGCAAAATCAGCGCGAGACTGCCGAGGTTCGGCACTTTAAACCAAAAGCGCGCCAGCAATAAAATCAAAACGCCGTCGGTGAAAGCGAGAAAGAGATACGGCACCACTTTGCCGAGAATGATTTCAACCGGGCGAACCGGCGAAACTAAAATCTGCTCGAGCGTGCCGGTTTCCTTTTCGCGCGCGATGGTGAGGCTGGTGAGCAGCGCCGAAATCATCATGAGAATCAGCGCCACCAGGCCGGGAATGAAAAAGTAATCGCTTTTTAACGTGGGATTGTATTTGATCGTCGTGCGCGCCTCGACCAGCGGCAGCACGCCGCGCTCGGCGTTGTACGATTGCAAAACCGCATTGGCGTAATTCTGAATCGATTGCGCCGAATTCGAATCGCCGGCGTCGATCAAAATTTGCACGGAGGCCGGCGCCGGGCCGTTGAGCGTTGACGCAAAATCCTGTGGAACGATCAGCGCGATTTTGGCGTCGCGCCGCTGAAACAATTGCTCAATTTCGGATTCGCCGCGGTCGAAATAGTTGACGGTAAAAAAGCGGCTGCCTTGAAAGGCCCGCACCAGCTCGCGGCTCGCCGGCGATTGCGAATGATCGAGCACGGCGAGATCGATGTTTTGAATTTCCATGTTGATCGCATAGCCGTACATCAACAGCATGAAAATCGGCATCGCGAAAATAATGATCAGCGTCCGAAAATCGCGCCGGATGTGGATAAACTCTTTGCGAATAATGGGGATGATTCGGTTCATATTGCATTGATATTTAAGTGATCGGTGTTCAGTAATCAGTGTTCAGTCATCAGTATTCAGTTTAAACCGATCACTGAACACTGATCACTGAATACTGCTCACCGGCCTTCACCGGTCCACCAAATGAATAAACACTTCCTGCATCGATGCCTTGCCGTATTGCTGCTTCAGCGCCTGCGGCGAGTCGAGCGCGATGATTTCGCCCTGATACATGATCGAAACGCGATTGCAGTATTCGGCTTCGTCCATGTAATGCGTCGTCACGAAAATCGTCTTGCCCTGCCGCGCCATTTGATAAATCAAATCCCAAAAATTGCGCCGCGCCTCGGGATCGACGCCGCCGGTGGGCTCATCGAGAAAAATGATGGAGGGATCGTGCAGCAACGCGCAGCTCAACGCCAGTCGCTGCTTGAACCCGAGCGGCAACGCGCGCGTCGGCGTGTCCGCCTGCTCGACCAAACCCAATTCGTTCAACAAGGCCGCGCGTTTTTTCAACAAGGCCTGCCGTTGCAATCCATAAACGCCGCCATAAAATTCGATGTTCTCCGCCGGCGTCAAATCATCGTACAGAGAAAATTTCTGGCTCATGTAACCGATGCGTTGCTTGATTTTTTCATTCTCTTTGTAAATGTCGAATCCGGCGACACGGCCCGCGCCGGAAGACGGCAACAGCAATCCGCACAACATGCGAATGGCCGTGGTTTTGCCGGCGCCATTGGCGCCGAGAAAGCCGAAAATCTCGCCTTGCTGCACGGCCAGATCGAGGTTTTTCACCGCGTCAAATTTTCCAAAACGCTTGCCGAGTTTTTCAGTGTGAACGGCGTAGTTGGACATGGTCGTACCTTTTGAATATATTTGCAGAACACGGACGAGCCGCAACCAAAAAGATTATTGCTCACGGAATGGAACTCTCACGGAATTTTTCATCGGTTTTATTTCCGTGAGAGTTCATTTCCGTGAGCCAGAGAGTTTTTGCAAAGATTTCACCTGTAACAGGCTATTGGCCGGTTGGCCCGTTAACCGGCTAACTCTTTTTCATCAACTCCATAAAAGTATCTTCGATGCCGGGCTCGATTCGGCGCATGTCGCTGATGGGTTCCGGCGCGCTTTTGATCAGGCGCTCGAGCGTTTCATTCGGGAGCGGCGTCGCGAAGCTGACGTGCAGCCGGTCGCCGAATACTTGCACCGACTCGCTCTGCGCGGCCTTTTTAAAATAAGGAATCAAAAGCTGCGGCGCCGGCGTTATCACTTCGTAAAGCGCGTGCGGAAAATTTTTGGTGATCAGGCGCGGATCATCGAGCGCCAGCAGCTTGCCTTTGTGCATGAACGCCACGCGATTGCACAGCACGGCCTCGTCCATATACGGCGTGGAAACGAGAATCGTCACGCCGCCATTGCGCAGTTGCTGCAAAATTTCCCAGAACTCGCGCCGCGACACCGGATCGACGCCGGTGGTCGGCTCGTCGAGAATCAAAACCGTCGGCGTGTGAATCAGCGTGCACGACAGCGCCAGCTTTTGCTTCATGCCGCCGGAAAGCTGTTTCGCCAAGCGGTCTTTGAACCGCTCGAGCTTGCTGAATTGATAAAGCTGCGGCAGGCGTTTTTTCTTTTCCGCTTCCGGCACGCCGAATAAATCCGCGAAGAACATCAAATTTTGTTCGATGGAAAGATCGGGATAAAGCGAAAACCGTTGCGGCATGTAACCGAGAATGCCGCGCACCGAGGCAACCTGGCGGCGCACGTCTAAACCGGCGATGCGCATTTGCCCGTCTTCGAGAGGGAGCAACGTACACAGCGTTCGCATCGTCGTGGTTTTTCCCGCGCCGTCCGGGCCGATCAAGCCGAACAACTCGCCGCTTTTTATAGTGAGCGAAAGTTTATCGACGGCCGTTATTTTGCCGTAGCGCTTGCTGAAGTTTTCGATGGTGATGAGGTCAAGCATTTTAATGTCTCAAGGTTCGTAATCGCGTTTCGTAGTTCCGGCCCCTTGTGGGCCGCTGTTTCTGCACAATTCATTGCCCCACAAGGGGGCAGGACTACCAGTTTTGATCGTCAGATTTCATAAGACATTACTACAAAACAATCGAAACCGGCATGCCATGCTTCAAAACGCGAGTGGGGTTTTCGATATTGATTTTCACCGCGTAAACCAGCGCCGTGCGGCTTTCCTCCGTCAAAATATTTTTCGGCGTGAATTCGGCTTTCGCGCTGATCCAGGCCACCGAGCCGTCGAGCGTTTGATCCGTGCCGTCGATTTTGATTTGCGCGGGCTGGCCGATTTTTATTTTCGGAAAATACGTTTCCGAAACATAAACCTTCGTCCACATTTTGGAAAGATCGACCAGCTCCACGATCGGCGCATTCGACGAAATGGTTTCACCGGCGTCGTAAAATCGCGTCGTGATCGTACCGCTAACCGGCGCTTTCACCATGGCGTCGTTGATTTGGCGCTGCAGCAATTTCGTTTGCGCTTCCAGGCCTTTTTCTTTGCTGGCAATGGCTTGCAAGCTTTGTTTCGCGGCGTCGAGCGCGGTGTTGGCGCGATCGTAAGCGTTTTTTAAATCATCCAAGGCTTGTTGCGAAGCCGCGTTCTTTTGAAAAAGGTCGAGATAGCGCGCGTATTTGGTTTTGGTATAATCGTAATCCTCCTGGGCGCGGCGCAAATTGGTCGAGGCCAGTCGATGCTGGACGTCAAGCTCGTCGAGGCTGGCCCGTATCTGCTCGAGCTGATAGGTCAGCTTCTCGACATCGACGAGCGCGAGCGTATCGCCGCTGCTGACGTCTTGGCCCTCATCGACATTCAGCTTCAGCAAATAACCGCCGGTTTGCGCCGCCACTTTAATCGCCGTCCCTTCGACAATCGCGCTGGCTTGAAATGTCGAATCGTTTTTGTTCGCGCAACTGGCGAGCAGCAACAGCGCCGGCAAAAAACAACTTGCAATCTTTTGCATGATCTTCTCCTTACAGAGTTTTTAAATGCTTGTGTAAGAGATTCGTAGTCTTGCCCCCTTGTGAGGCACTGTTGCGGCCACGAATTCATTGGCTTTGACAGCCGCCCACAAGGGGCGGGGACTACAAAATCTGTTCATCTTTATTCACCAATCACACCGGTCGCCAATAGAATCTCGCTTTCCGCCCAATAATACTGAATCAACGCCCGCTGCAACTGCACTTCGGCCTGCGTCAAATCAGATTCGGCGACGATCACATCGTTGGTCGTGGCCACGCCCTCGCGTTGCTGCGCGTCGATGATGCGATAGCGTTCCTGTTGCTGCGCCAGCAACTGCTCCGCCAATTCGATTTGCTCCGCAGCAAATTTCGCATTCTCCCAGCTTCTCTCGACCTCGTAATCAATGCTGCGAAGCAATTCGCGTTCTTCCAATGTCAAGCGATTGTATTCCACTTCAGCGGCTTCGACGCGATGGCGATCCTGATTGCCGCGCCACAAATTCCACTGCAAATTCACGCCGACCGTGCCGTAACCCATCCATTGATTGGCGACTTGATTCAGGCCGGGTTTGCCGTAATGATATTTCGCTTCCGCGCCAATCTCCGGGAAGAACGTTGATTGCGCCAGCCTGCGGTTGAGTTTCGCGCTGCGTTGCCCGAGTCGAACGCCGCTTAATTCGGAACGCGATTGCACCGCTTTTTGTTTGAGGCTATCTAGCGGCGCGCGAAATGCCGGCGGCTTCGTCAATTCCATTTCAGCGATTGGGCGCACATCCGATAAATTCAACAATCTCGCCGTCTGCAAATCCGTGAGCCGTTGATCGCGCTGATTTTGCTCCATTTGAATTTTGAGCTGGAGCGTTTGATTGTAAACTTGCAGCGTATCGTACGCCATCGCCTGCGCCGCGTTGAACAAATTGCGCGTCTGCTGCAGTTGCACGCTCAACCGCGACAGGCTGGCGTCCTGAATCTTGCGTTCTTTTTTCAAGCTTTGGGCTTGATAGAAAAGCAGATAAACTTGATAAGCCGTCTGCTGCTGCAAAACCTCCAAGCGCTTTTGTTCTGATTCGAACGCGGTTTTCGCCAATTCGACCTGCGTACTCAACCTCGAGCCGGTGAAAATCGGCTGACGCACGCCGACGGCGATATCCGTGCGGTCATGTCCGCCGAGCTCGATGCGCGGTTGTGACGACAAGGGCAGCCCGAGCTGGTCAACCGGAATATCGAGTTTCGCGACTTCGTCGGTGTATGAAGCTGTCGCGCTGAGATCGAGCGAAGGCAAGCGCTGGCCGCGTTTGATCGCCACCTCCAATTCGGCAATTCTTTGCTTTTGTTGCTGCTTTTGAAGCTGCAGATTATTCTGCCGGGCAAGGCGCAAAGCTTCGTCCAGCGCGAGCGGCGTTTGCGCCTGGCTCATACCGGCAAAAACGAGCAGCATGATCGTCGTGCCCCAAAAGCTCAAAACATCACGCAAAGCCGCAGCGCTACAACGGTTACGCCAGGATTTTCTTTGCGGCATCTTGGCCCCGACTCGTCGGGGTCTTGGCGTGTATCCTCTTTGCTTCCAAATTTTGTTTTGTTTCATCATCGACTCCGCAACTTATTTTAACGAGAGACTGGCGGCCTTGAGTTTTCGATACTCCGTGCGGCCATTTGACTGCGTCCGTACGATTGAATCAATTTACATGATCAATATAAGCACCGAGGGGGTGTAGCGTCATGCACCGAAAGGTGTATTTTGGAGGATGTAATTGAGATTGGATAGAAGGAACAAAGAAAGCGATTACTGTAGTTTAGAATATATAGTGCTAAATTTTCGAGCTAATGTCAAGAGTTGTGTAAACTTTTCATCAATCGAAAGCCACTTCTGCTGTTCCACGAAGCTCTTCGTGGGGCTCCTATTTTCTCCGCGAACCACTTCTAAGTGTGTATATTTAATCTTGAATAAGAACAAATCCAAAGTGTTCCTTAACCAGGGGTAGCTGGGTTCTATCAAAATAGAGCCAAATCAAATCTCATTTCAACTCTTTGATGTCTCTGTAATATTTGAGTTCCACAATGGCTATCAATCGCTTAGCATTTCTTGATGTTATAACAATGGAAGAAGACAAAGGTCTCCGTGCTGGTATTTTGCTCACAAGACCAGATACGGTTCCGCTTGAATTTCATCTGACTGATTGTGTTCGTCCTACAACCGCACAAAAGGTACTTTACGGTGCTGTTTTTGAACGCCACTTGAAGGTTGAAATTTTCGGCAAGCCTTTGTTGGAGGCTCTGGCAGAAAAGCCCGATGTGGTCATCACTAAAGAACTGGAAACCTTTCAGTATTTGGTGGGTGCCCTTGATATGCCGGTCGTCTTGATTTCATCAACAAACGATATTCAAAACATTTCGGAAAATCATAACGGTTCTATTGCGGAACTCAAGAAAATTTCGCAAAAGCAAAATCTCTTGGAACCGTTTGAGCGCATCCAGAAAGTGATTCTTCAAGTGCACAGCCGAGAGTTGAGTCAGCAATCCGTCAAAGACACGACCAAACCAACTCAATCATCATGAAGGAGTTGATGCATAGGCTCTTCTCTTTCGCAAAGCCGGAAGTTCATCGTGTGCTTGTGCCTCGATTCAGCGCGCGCTGTTTGAAAGTCACTTGGCCTACTGGCGAACAGCAGCCAAAGATTGCACCCGTGGAGAGCGAGTTTGCCATAACACCCACCATTAGACGGCTGAACATGAAGGCCGTTACCTTTGAGAACTTGGCCGTTTTTTTGTCGAATTGTCATCTTTTGTCCCCACAGATTGATGCTGTCCCAATCGAGTCAATTGATTGTGCCACTGTCAAAGCCGGTCACGAACTTATAATTCCTTCAATTTTTAGCTATGTAAATCCTTGGAGAATAAATATTTTTCGAGCCGACAGATTCAAGCTGAAGCACGTGGCTGTCCAGCGTTTGTTGCCGGATGATTTCAAAGGTTTTGGGTTAACCATAACATGTCACAAATTCACCTCCACATTTGTCACACCAACCGTGTTTTCCTTCGTGGATCGGGCTAATGGAATTATCGGTGCACATGTCAATCATATCGATTCAAATGAAATCGTTGTGAAGGGGGGTGTCACTCAATCCTTCGAAAGCCATTTTGACGGCAGCACAACCGTCAAGATCGAATCTGTTTTGCAGTTGCCTTATTGTTCAATCATCGAAGTTTCTAAGCCATCAACTACTTTAATCAAATTTGATAAGCATGATGACGTCACAATTAAGACAAAAATTCAAGTTTTCGAAAGCAAGATTGTTTCTGCGATTCAAAGCTGGCGAGATTTTCCTGCACCATTTAAGCTAAAAATCATTAACCGCACAAATGCCGTCATCCCACCTGTCCTTTGCGAACGATATGGCATTTCGTGGCGATTTATCAATGCAAACGGAAACGAGTGTTTGGATTTTAACATTCATAGCCCCGTTGTCTGGTTCAAATTATCTGATGAAAGCCTGAATCGTGGACGTTTGGCGAAAAAGATAAACGATGGTATCTATCTTTTGGTGGTGCCTCATGATTGGGAATGCTTAAACGGCGCCTCACCTTGTTTTGTATTTAACGAACAAGAGTTGCTCGCGGTTGATCATTGGCGTGGTTATTTGATCCATGTTGACAAAAGCTTAACAGAGTGTCCAAGCTTCAAAACGTCCAGTGGTGTTAAAAAAATATGCGGTTGGCAAAAGTTAATTCCGTCACCACGAGTTCTTACCCCCTTGGAACTTCACCGGCTTCGGTGGGGAATAGCAGATGAACATTCCGACAAAACAAGAATTAATTGGCAGAACAAACCGATTGAAATAATAGAGGAATCATACTTTGCAGCTATTTCATTAGAAGCGCTCTGGGTGCATATACCAAAGACCACTCAGGTCGATTCAATTTATGCCGGCTTCAATCCTCGAAAGCTTCGTCACAAAAAAGGAATATTTCCAATTGCCTTACGAGATTTCTGTAATACTGCAGAACGACTCAAAAATGGTGCGATCTTTTATTTGTGGATTCGGGATTCGCGGTGCGAGCATAAAGTCGCTGTACTTAAAGTCAAAACGAAGGCTTGGCACTGCAAACTTGCTGGTTGCTTATTTATCTCAACCACTTGGGATGAAGCAGTTCTGCACTTCAGAGAAGTACACTCTGAATATGGGTTCAGAACTTTACTATACTCGGAAGCACAAGAAAAAGGTCTATGCAATCAAGACATTCCAGCAAAAATCTACTTGTGCGGCTACAATGATCAGTATTTTGTCAATGCCGTTTCTCATGCTGACAATCCCACAAGTGCAATCATCCATCATATCCAATACGAATGCGTGAACGCGCTAGCACAGGCAAACGGTGGCCTGCGTCATGTACGCTTTCGCGTCATCTATGATGCAGAAGAGATTCGTTCGGTTTACATGTCCAAGCCTACCGATTGGGCAGAATGTCTTCTTTGCCAAAATCAAAGTGACAACCGCTTTTACAACAATATTTTTTCTCATCTAATGAACGAACATAAAGGCGAGATTTTTGAGTGGAAATGACTTCACTTAAACACTCAGGTCGAAAATGAATCCTTATACCCTTGCTCAAAAGGTTGAAGAGAAATATTTGCAATATCTCAAAACCATGTTCTATTTCAAAGATAATGGCTTGCGTAAATCGTTTGAAGAGGCGCTTGATACCGGACATCTTTCAAACGG
>JBOHQZ010000149.1:0-10395 GCA_050732275.1 bacterium | reverse complement strand
AATATCAACGTGGCCGATATCAGCTTGGCCGAGCACATCATTAATTTTCTCAATCCATTTGGATTCTTGCTCGGATTGAATGGCGTGATTTTGCTGGCTTACATCATCGCCATTCCCGCCAATGAAATCGTCATCCCCACCGTGCTGATGTTGACCGTGCTCAGCGCCAAACTCGCCGGTTTCGGCGGTGGCGCCGGCGTCATGTTCGAGCTGGACGATGCCAATGCCTACATGAATGTTTTTCAAGCCGGCGGCTGGACCCTGTTGACCGCAGTCAATCTCATGCTCTTCAGTTTGATTCACAACCCGTGCTCGACGACGATTTATACGATTTACAAAGAAACCGGCAGCGCCAAGTGGACGGCGATCTCGGCATTGCTTCCAGTTGTGATGGGTTTTGTAATTTGCTTCGTGGTGGCGCAGGTGTGGCGGGTGTTTATGTAATAAGTCACTTTACAAAAAAGGCAAAAAGACTGGCTCACGGAATTGAACTCTCACGGAAGTAAAAGATTTTTATAGTTCATTTCCGTGAGCTGTTCTAATTCTGTGAGCGAGGCATTCTTTGGGTTGAGGTTCGTCGGATTGGTGGACTGGGTAGGCGAGTAAAACAGTTTTGCGAGTGATAGAGCGAAACTCTATTTCGGGTTGGTTGTTTAGGCAGCCATAATCGTCACTAATTCACCCTCTGCCAAAACGCCCGGTTCGAATGGATGGACGGCACCGTTGCGTACGATGCCGCGAAGCGTGCGTTGACCGGCCGGAAGAGAAGCGTTTTTGCATTCATCACGAAATTGCTCGATCTCTTTGGCAAACTCTGCAGAGCGTGTCAAAGCCATTGCTTCTTCAGCCAAGCTTATTGCTTTGACAAACTCACCGGCCTTTTTATAACAAGAGGCTGCGCTGAAAAGGCTGATGGCGGCGTCATCCGAATTTCCCTGCTGCCGAAACTGCGCTGCGACTTTCTCTTCCAAAAGCGCGGCTTCCAGAAAAAGACGCGCGGCTTCGCCATATTGCCGCAACGCTTGCTGAAATTGTGCTTGGATAATCAGCAGCGATTTTCTTTGCAAGAGATCATTAGGATTCAAGTCGCGCAGGCTTTCAATAAAATATCGCGGCGTCGATGTGGATGTGGGTTGTGTTTCTGTCGACATAGTGGATTGCAAAGTTGGTTCGATAAAAGTTACAAAATCATTTCTTGATTTGCAAGGCTCTTTTACGTAAGAATCAACCAAAAACAAGCCGACTTCAACGCTTGCAAATCTCTCAAAAATTTTGCAAATTAATTTGTTATGAAAACTCTGCATCTTCGCATCACCGGCATGGACTGCGCCGATTGCGCCGCGACGCTCGAGAAAGGCGTCAGCCATCTTTCCGGCGTACAAGCCTGTTCGGTGAATTTTGGCGCGGCGCGCCTTAAAGTTGAATTTGATCCCGCGCATCTTGAGGAACCGGCTATCGTCGAGCGCATTCGCACGCTCGGCTATGATGTTAACGCCGAAACTCCAAGCCAGCCGACGATTGCTTCGCTGCAGCGCGGCGGCGTTCTCGGTTTTTTTCCTTTTCTGTTTACACGCACGTCAACCGCGTTGGCCGCGATCGGCGGCATTTTGGTTGGCATCGGCATGCTCGCCGAGCTTTTCGATGCACCGCATCTCTTCACACAGATTATCTATTGGCTCGCGCTGGCGGTTGCCGGCTATCCTATTGCGCACTCCGGCTGGCGCCGGCTGTGGCTGAATCGCGAAATCAACATCAATCTGTTGATGGCGCTCGCGGCGATCGGCGCGGTGATTATCGGCGAAGAGGCGGAAGCAGCCACCGTCATTTTCCTCTTTGCGATTGGCGAAGCGCTCGAAGGCTACACCATGAATCGCGCCCGCAACTCCATTCGCAAACTCATGAGCTTCGTGCCGGCGGAAGCCACCGTGTTGCGTCCGTGCCTCGATTGCCGAGAACATTTGGGCCGCGACGGTTACACCGGCGGGCCGTGCCCATTTTGCGGCGCCCACGAAACCCGCGTGCCGATTGACAAGCTGAAAATCGGCGAGACCATTTTGGTCAAACCTGGCGAGCGCATTCCAATTGATGGTCAGGTAATCGCTGGAAATTCATCCGTGAACCAGGCGCCCATCACCGGCGAAAGCATGCCGGTGACGAAAATGAACGGCGACGAAATTTTCGCCGGCACCATCAACGGCGAAGGCACCTTGGAAGTTTGCGTCATTCGCCACGCCGCGGATTCCACGCTCAACAACATCATTCATCTCGTCGAAGAAGCGCAAACACAACGCGCGCCCGCGCAGCGTTTCATCGACCGCTTTGCGAAAATTTATACGCCCTCGGTGGTTATCGCCGCGCTGCTCGTCGCCATTTTGCCGCCGCTGCTGTTTCACGCGCCGTTTTGGAATTTAGCCGACGGCACGCACGGCTGGCTCTATCGCGCGCTGACGCTGTTGGTCATTTCTTGTCCGTGCGCGTTGGTGATCTCGACGCCGGTGACGCTTGTCAGCGCCATCAGCGCAGCCGCCAAACACGGCGTGCTCATCAAAGGCGGCGCCTATCTCGAAGCCCTTGCCAAAGTGCGCGCGTTCGCCTTTGACAAAACCGGCACCCTCACCTACGGCCACCCGATCGTTGTCGAGCTCCGCGCCTTTGACTGTGTGCATCCGGAGCAGGGAGAGTGCAAATCCTGCGATGACGTGTTGCAGCTTGCCGCCGCCATTGAGCGCCGCAGCGAGCATCCGCTCGCGCATGCAATCGTCACAGCCGCCGGCGAACGTGGCCGTCATAATGGCTACATCGCCGAAGAAGTTGAAACCATGACTGGGCGCGGCGTGCGCGGCAGAGTCAACGGCAAAAACGTAATCGTTGGCAGCCATGCGATGTTCGACGCCGAGCATCCGCACGACACGGCGATCTGTCAAACCGTCAATGCTGTGGAACAAAACGGTTGCACGACCATGATCGTGAGCAATGGCGAACATCTGGCCGGCTATATCGCCGTGGCCGATCAAACCCGCGACAGCAGCCGCGACGTGATTGCCGAGCTGAAAAAATTGGGCATTGAAAAAAGCATCATGCTCACCGGCGACAACTCGGCTACGGCGCAAAGCATCGGCAGCGCGGTGGGTGTCGATGAAGTGCGGGCGCAACTGTTGCCTGCTCAAAAATTAGAAGCGGTAAAAGCGCTGCGCGCGTTATATCAACGCGTCGCCATGGTGGGCGACGGCATCAACGACGCGCCGGCTCTCGCCACCGCCGATGTCGGCATTGCTATGGGTAACGCCGGCACCGCCCAAGCGCTCGAAACCGCAAACGTCGCTTTGATGTCCGACAATCTCGGCAAGCTGCCGTTCGCCATTAAACTCAGCCGCAAAGCTTTGCACGTGATCAAACAAAACGTCACCATCAGCTTGGTGCTCAAAGGCATTTTCCTCGCGTTGGCGCTCCCCGGCCTCGCCACATTGTGGATGGCCGTCATTGCTGACACCGGCGCCTCGCTGCTCGTGACGGTCAATGGCATGCGGCTTTTAAAAACCAAAGATAAATAAAGATATTTTTTGCAAGATGCCTGCCCTGCCAATGGCTCTAGGCAGGCCAGGGATTGTGGCAAAATAATTTAAAAGCTTTTAAATCATCTTGCCATAATTATCTTGCGTATTCATAAAGGCATTGAAATTCGATTTATCTTTGTGTCTTAGCGTGTGCTTTTCTTTTTTGATTTTGCCGGTTCCAAAAAACTGACAGCATAGGACAAGCTGTCTGCGCTACCCGCCTTTAACCGAGGTGATACAACCCCGCGATTTCCCAAGTTGACATTTAGCCCAAAATTTTGTAAGTTGAAAAAGGCCATTCCAAACAGGAATGGCCTTTTTCACGTTATGGAAAACTTATGATCACCCCAAAAGATTTTTACCGAAAGCTGGACCGGCTCATCGAAAGAATCGACAAAGAGAAAACCAGCAAAGACTACTTCTCGAACATCGTCACGGAATTGGAAACCACGTTTGGCGACGATCTTCGCATTGCCAACATCCGGCTCTACAAGGAAAGCAGCGATGGCTTCGTTCTCGCCAGTTCACTCCCGAAGGCTAAAATCGCCGGCGTCACCGCCAAGCTGCCGATCGACTCCGAGCCGGTCAAGCGCGTGCTGCAGAACGGCAGCTATATTTTCGACGATCCGCGCTTGAGCATCGATCCCCACATCAGCATGCAACAAGAATACGCCATTCCGGCGGCGTTCACCGTGCGTACCAAGGCCAAGCGTTGGATTTTCGTCTTCGAGTTGAAAAGCGGCTGGATTCGCGAAGAAGTGGAGTTTTGTCTCAATGCCGTGCGCACAGCGTTGAACTACCGGCTTTTTTCCGACTCGATTAAAAATGAGTTCGAGCAAGCGGCGCAGATTCAACGCAGCCTGCTGCCGGCCAACACGCCGATGATTCCCGGTTACCAGATTGCCGGCAAATCGAAACCCGCCGAGCTGGTGGTGGGAGATTTTTACGACTACTTCGAATTCGACGACGAGGTATTTGGCGTTGGCATCGGCGACGCCAGCGGCCACGGCTTGCTCGCCGCCATGTTGGTGCGCGACGTCGTCACCGGCCTGCGCATGGGTTTGGAAAAAGAAATGAAGATGGTACACACCATCAAAAAGCTGAATCGCGTTCTGCATCGCAGCACTTTTTCCACCCGTTTTGCCACGCTGTTTTACGCTGAAATCGAGCGCAACGGCAATCTGCTTTATGTCAACGCCGGCCATCCGGCGCCGCTGTTGGTGCGCGGCGATCAAGTGCAAGAACTGAAAGCTAACGGCACCATTCTCGGCGCTTTGCCGGAAATCACTATTCATCGCGCCTACGCCCAAATTCAACCCAACGCGATTTTAGTGATGTACAGCGACGGCATCTTCGAACGCTTGAACCGCAACGAAGAACAATTCGGCATTTCGCGCCTGAAAAAACTTGTCGTCAAAAATCAGCAAAAAACCGCACAGGAAATCATGAACCTGATTTTCGACACGCTTTTTGATTATGGCCAAGGCAAAAACTGGGAGGATGATGCGACGGTGGTGGTGATCAAGCGGGTGGGAGAGGCGAAGTAAGAATTGGAGTGATGGATTGCTGGATTAATGGGGATTTTGAAGTTTTCCGAGATTTAGATTTTTCTCTTGCTCGTCAGGAATGAATATTCTATATTCTCTGACGAAATTGGAAAGGCCAAGCCATGAACAAGCCTCGATCATCAAATAATAAAAAGCCAAAAGAATCGGCAAAGGGGATTACGGCCATTTCGATACGCGGATACAAATCTCTCTACGATGAGTGTCGCCTTGAAATCCGTCCGCTGACAATTTTGGCTGGGGCGAACAGTTCGGGCAAGTCCAGCGCGATGCAGCCTCTGTTGTTGCTCAAACAGACACTGGAAGCCAGTTATGATCCGGGAGCTTTATTGCTCAACGACCCCAATGTCCGGCTTACTTCCGTCGACCAACTCTTATCAATGGTGGCCGGCAAAAGAACAAACGAAGAATTCATGATTAGATTGGAGATCGACGACAGGCGATATCTTGCTAATACTTTTAAAAAACACCCAAAGAAACACATTGAACTGGCTAAGATGGAATATTACGATGGAAACATATAAAACATTCTGCGGCCGGAAATGACCATTAAGAAATTTGTTGGAGCGGGCATCAAACCGTTTGAGGCTTTTTATGCAAAGCTTTCGAGTGAAGAGAAAGAGCAAATTGAGTGGGGAATAGGCCGCATGAAATGCTTTTTGAATTATGAATTGCGTTATCGGGGTGAAAAAATCTTTGAATTACCGTAATTGATTTAAACGATCCCATCGAGCGCCATATTCGCGAAATCATACATGTGCCCGGCCTGCGGGGAAATCCGGAACGTGCATATAAAACCACGGCCATCGATTCCCAATTTCCTGGCACCTTTGAAAATTATGTTGCCAGTGTGGTAAATCATTGGCAACTTACAGAAGATCGCCGCCTCAGAAACTTGGGGAATGCGCTTGAAACGCTTGCTTTGACTTGGAAAGTAGAGGCTAAACAAGTTGATGGCACTCAGGTCGAACTTCATGTTGGCCGCTTACCGCACGGTTCTCGAAGTGGGTTGAAAGATATGGTCAGCATTGCCGACGTTGGCTTCGGTGTGTCGCAAACGTTGCCGGTACTCGTCGCGCTACTCACGGCAGAAGCGGGTCAATTAGTTTACTTGGAACAACCAGAAATTCACCTGCACCCTCGTGCCCAGGTTGCGTTAGCACAAGTGCTGGCCGATGCCGCAAATCGCGGTGTTCGTGTGGTTGCAGAAACTCACAGTTCCTTGTTGTTATTGGGGGTACAATCTTTGGTCGCGGAAGGCAAGATTTCTCCTGACAAGATAAAACTTCACTGGTTCAAACGGCGCAATGACGGTGTCACAGAAGTTACGAGCGCCGATCTCGATGAAGCCGGCGCTTTTGGGGATTGGCCGGAAGATTTTGCCGACGTTGCCCTGGAAACAGAGAGCCGTTATCTCGACGCCTCTGATTTACGCCGGGGGACGCGGTGATATGCCAACTAAAATTTCGCGGCACCTCGTCATCGACGCTTCTATTGCCCACGCTTCCGGCGGAGAAGAAGCAATGCTCAAAGACATTCATCTCATTGAAGCAGCGAAAACCACAGATCAAACCGTGATCGCGCTTGATGAAACGGTGAGAAAGCTTTTCGTTGCCGCTGGACAACGTGTCGGCGAGATGAGAAACATTGTTTGGGTAAACCCGGACAAAGTTGAAGAGCAACCCATTTCTTGGTTGGAAAATGGGGCCAAACTTGAAAAGAAACGTTTGCTTGGCTTCGGAGGAAAAACAAATAAATGACTGATCGTTACACCCCACGGCAGGGTCAGTATCTCGCCTTTATTTATTACTATACCAAGATTCACAGGCAGCCACCCGCTGAGGCTGACATGCAGCGATATTTCAAGGTTTCGCCGCCATCGGTACATCAGATGATCTTGACGCTGGAGAAAAATAAACTCATCGAGCGGGTGCCGGGAAAAGCGCGCTCGATTCGCTTGTTGCTAGCACGAGAAGAATTACCTGATTTAGAGTGAGACACATTTTTTACGTTTTACGTCTCACGCCTCACGCTTCACCCCAACCTCTCCAACATCGAATACAACTTCCGCCGCGTAATGCCGAGCAGTTTCGCCGCTTTGCTCTTGTTGCCGCCGGCTTTTTCGATGGCGCGGTGAATGAGTTTCTTTTCGATGTCTTCGAGCACGATGCCTTCGTCGGGGAGATCGAATTGCGTCGGCAGCTTTTGGATGCCTTGAATGTGCGGCGGCAAATCGGAGATTTCGATGGGCCGGTCGCCGGCCATGATAAGCGAGCGCTCGACGACGTTTTCCAGCTCGCGCACGTTGCCGGGCCAGGGGTACATGCGTAATTTCTCTACTGCGTCAGCCGTAATGCTATATTGATCCTTGCCGGCGCGTTGCAAAAAGTGACTCACAAGATCGGGCAAGTCTTCCATGCGCTTGCGCAGCGCCGGCACGGAAATCGGAAAGACATTGATGCGATAATAAAAATCTTCACGAAAATTTCCTTCTTTCACGGCGATCTCCAAATCTCGATTCGTCGCTGCAATGACGCGCGCTTTCACCGGAATTTGCTCGTGGCCGCCGAGATGGATGATTTGGCGATTCTGCAACGCGCGCAGGAGTTTGACTTGAATGGTGGTAGTCACGTCACCGATTTCGTCCAAAAAAATCGTGCCTTCGCCGGCGGTCTCGAAGAGACCCAACTTGCGCTTTTCCGCGCCGGTGAACGCGCCTTTTTCGTAGCCAAACAACTCGCTCTCCAAAAGCGTTTCCGGCAATGCCGCACAGTTGATGGCGACAAACGGTTTCTCTGCGCGCGGACTCAAATAATGAATGGCCTGCGCAACCAATTCTTTGCCTGTGCCACTCTCGCCCCGAATGAGCACGGTGGCGTCGCTCGGCGCGACTTTGTGGACCATTTTGTAAACTTCCTGCATCGCGCCGCTCTGCCCCACCATGTTGTCGATGGAGTAGCGCTGCTTCAATTCCTGCTTCAGCGAGCGATTTTCATTGGCGAGCGTTTTCTTTTCAAAAATGTGGCGAATCTTGACTTTCAACTCATCGATCTCAAACGGCTTGATAATGTAATCGTAAGCCCCTCGTTTCATGGCTTCGACCGCGGTTTGCGCCGTAGCATACGCCGTCATCAAAATAACCTCGCATTGCGGGTAACGCCTTTTGGCAAATTCCAAAACTTGCAATCCCGACTTGTCGGGACCCTCCATTTTCAAATCCGTCAACACCACGTCGTAAGCATGCGTATCCAGCGCGTTCATCGCCGCGGTGCCGCTGGTGGCGATCGCAATGGCGTAACCTTCCGGCTCCAACGCGGCTTTCAAAACCGCTGCCATCCGGGCTTCGTCGTCAACAATTAGAATCGTGCGTTCGGTCATAGCAATTGTTTGAGTTTAGATTTTTAGCTCCTACTCTTACTTTTACTCCTACTCTTGCTCAACGAAAAAAATCCAAAAGCGAGTAAGAGTAGGAGCAAGAGTTAAATCGGTAACCAAATATGCATCGTCGTGCCTTTGTCCTTTTCACTTTCCGCGGCGATGCGGCCGCCGTGCTTTTCGATGAGTTGCTTGCAAACCGCCAGGCCGAGGCCGCTGCCGCGAGTTTTGGTCGTGAAAAATGGTTCGAAAATTTTTCCAGGACCTGCAGGCAAGCCGGGGCCGTTGTCTTGCACGACGAGGTGAGCCAGTTGCTTGCCTTTTTCATTTTCTTCTTTTAAACACATTTCCACCGCGCCTTTGCCTTCCATTGCCTGAACCGCATTCAAAAGCAGATTGAGCAGCACCTGTGTGATCGCTTCTTCATCGTAACGCATCCGCAGAGACGGCATGTCACGCTTGAAATTCAAGGCGATGCCATTGGCCTGCTCATCGCTGCGCACCATCGTGAGCGCTTTTTCAACGGTTTTGACGAGATCGCTTTGCGACAATGCCAGCACGCGGTCGCGCGTGAGGCTGAGAAAATCGTTGACCAACCGATTGAGCCGGTTCACCTCCGCCGGAATGAATTCGAACAGTTCGTCCGGCTGCAAAGACTGTTCATAGCGCTGGCGCAAAACATAAGCCGTGCTCTTGATGATGCCCAGCGGATTGCGAATTTCATGGGCGACGGTCGCCGCCATCTGGCCCATAGTCGCGAGCCGCTCGGAGCGGCGCAAATTCTCTTGGGTTCGCAAAAAATCCAAAAGCGTTTTATACAAAAAAAATACAAACAAGATGACCACACTGGCGCCGACAATGCCGCTGACGACGAGCTGGCGTTTGGCCGGTTGCAGCAAATTGAGAAAATCTGCACTCGCCTCGACCACCACAAGACAGACGATGGCGCCGCGACTATCGCGCACCGGCGCATACGCAGCTTTGAAGCGAAGGCCCGCCAATGTATCGACTGGCGAGCTTGTCACCTCTCCGGCCCACGCGCGCCGCACTTCACTGCTATCCCCGATCAAATAGGAAATTTCCTCGCCTGGCGAAAAAATATCCTGATTGGATTTCAAAGTTTGAAATCGGCGATCGATCAAAAAAATATTTTGCACGTTCACTTCGCTCGGCAAATTGTCAATGAGCGGATCGATATAAGATTTTGCCGTCGAGCTTTGTCCGCCGGATATGAGATCGGGAAACGCCGTGGTTTGCACTTGTCGCGCCACCAGTCCGGCGATGGCACTTAGCCGATTTTCCAGCTCCTCGTCGAGCGTTCGACTCAGACGATTGAGAAAGAACCAACTACCTGAATAAAAGGCCAACAGCACCACGACAATCATTATGCTGACGACGATGATCCGCGTATGCGAAGATTGAATCGGTGAAAAACGCATGTCGTGTTTTCGGTTAGCCCGTTGGCCGGTTTGCCAGTTGGCCGGTTATTTTCAACCGGCAAACGCCTTTAAAAGGGAATTTGCATTGTTTCTCGTGACATCGCCTCGGCGTGAGCGAGCAATTCGCCCGTTTTATCAATGTGCCAAATTTCAATTCCTTGTTGCTGCAAATAGGCCGCAATAAATCGACGATGGCAGTGGCGATGGTCAAGCTCGGCGCACATAAACGCGAGTGGCTGCGTTTGGGCGAGCTTGATCAGCTCTTCACAGCCTTGCCGAAAGGCGTCGGTATTCGTGTAAGCCTCATAACCGCCAGTACGGTATCCGCCGAGCGTTTCGCCGAGCCAGTGATAGACAATTCCCTTCTCATTCAACGCTGCCGCCAAGTTAGCTCGCACAAATTGCAGATGTCGTTTTGAAGTCGGGAACCGCCGAACATCGGCCAGCGTTTTGATGCCGTGC
>JBOHQZ010000148.1:0-10416 GCA_050732275.1 bacterium | reverse complement strand
ATTAATACGCGCCCACCGAAAGGTTTATAGGAATCTGGCGTCATGACAGCACCTCCTCGGCGATTCGAGTTGGCGCCGCTTTCTGGTTTGACGCAACGTGCAATCTTTTGCAAGCCTCGTCAAGAATCGTCAGCAGCAAATCGTCATACGTCATGCCGGCAGCACGCGCTGCTTTCGGAAAACACGAGTTGTCTTCCGGGTTCGGAATAATGCCGGGAAGGGGGTTGAGCTCGACGATGCAAGGTTCACCCACCTCGTCCTGGCGCACATCGATGCGGCACCAGTCGCGGCAGTTCAAGCGCGTGT
This sequence comes from bacterium, assembly GCA_050732275.1. GTDB lineage: Bacteria > Zhuqueibacterota > Zhuqueibacteria > Zhuqueibacterales > Zhuqueibacteraceae > Zhuqueibacter. The sequence continues at coordinate 10,110 of JBOHQZ010000148.1, read as the reverse complement.
AAGTTTTCTTGCAGATCGTTTCAATTTTTGCCTGCAACCCGGAGTCGAGCTGAGCTGGACAGCGGAAAATTTCCAGCGGGTTGTCGCGTTGATCCCAAATCCATTTGGCTTCGTAGGAATAAAAGCGGTTGACGCCATCGGGCAGGGAATCAAAACTGATTTCCACGATCGGCAGCGCACGCAGCGTCGGGCCGTTGCCAAGCATGGCAACCGTAAACTCCCGACCGGGCAAATACTCTTCGACAAGCGCAGGTTGCGTATAGGTGTTCCAAATTTTTTCGACAGAGGTTTTTAGCTCGCCGAAGTTCTGCACGAGCGCATCGTTCCAAATGCCCTTGCTGGAGCCCTCGAACAGCGGCTTCACAAACATCGGATAATCGATGTGTTTGAGTTGGCCATTCAACGGCCACGACTGGATGACGCCGAATTTTGCCGTGGGGATACGATGGTAGGCGAGAATCTCTTTAGCGCGCGCTTTATCGAGACAAATCCCCAACGTTAAGGGATCGGAACCGGTGTAGGGGATACGAAGCATTTCGAGAATCACCGGAATCTGCGCTTCGCGCGAGGCGCCAAAACGGCCCTCGGCGATATTGAAAACGATATCCGGGCGCGTGCGCCGCAATTTCTCGTAAGCTTCGAGATTGGCCTCGATGGGAATAACTTCGTGGTATTTGCTGATCGTGTCGATGATCGTGGCGATCGTTTCGGGGGCATCCCATTCCGCCTGCTCATCGAGCGGGACGTCGTCACCGTCCTCGGAAAAACTCGTCGACTGTTTGACGTTGTAGGTAAAACCTACTCGCATAATAGTTGCTCCTTACAGGCATTGCCTTACTGGCATGGCCTGAGCTTGAATTTGATTTCGTGAAAATTGAGGCGGTTGAAAGCCTCGGTTTCGGCTTGAGCTGGCATTCTCTGCCGAAAGTTGATTTGACCTTTGAAAACTTGCTTCTTCACACTATCCTCCGAAAATTTCGGTCTACATCGGTTCATTCCTTGGGCGTCAGCCCGAATTGGTTTATGAAAATGAAAAGCAACTGTTACGGCAAAACGTCTGACAGTCGCGGTGAATTTGCGAAAACGGCTCTCGAAAAGTTTAGGCTCGCACTATGTAAATACTTTTCAAAAAACATATACTATTTTTGCAACGATTTGTTCCAATCTTAAGAGCGGCCGGGTTTTACAGCCGGCCGCTCTTCGCAAAGTTGGTCATTGCGCCACTTGCGTGCTGTCGGTAGCTGTGCTATCGGCAGTAGCCATGGTGCTGTCTGACGCCGCGGCAGGTTGCGCTTGTGTGGCTGTTTGTTCTTGGGCCGCTTCTTCTTTCTTCTGGCAACCGCCCAGCAACAGTCCCATCGCCAGCAGCAATAGGACACACGCCGAAATGATTCTACGAAGGTTCATAGGTCGCTTCCTTTCCTCCGATTATTGAGTTATCTCTGCCGATGTTTTCCCTATCGGAATGGCATGCACCGACAGAAGTGATAACGCTTGTCTCGAATGTATGAAATTTAAATGACCAAGCCGTTTTTATGCCGGGATACCTGCCTGAAAATTCGTAAGATATCTGCTCGGAATCTGTACAATCCGAAAATGCTGTTGATCCTGGAGACGAATATCAATTGGAAGGACTTGCCATTTCCCCTCAATGCGATGCTGCGATGCTAAGATGACGGTGGGGTGAGTTCCATTCCCACGATGTTGGAAAGATGATGCTTCGCTCGTACTCATAAAAATTGCCGACCTCCGAATTTATATCCTATTCTGATTTGCCGTAATATCCGAAATTTTTTTTGAAAAAGCAAGAGATAATTTAAAAAACTGCTTTTAAATTATCTGAAACGGTTTTTCCCTGTCCTTGCTGACAGCTTTTAGGGAAAAGGAAAAACATGACAATCAAAATGAAGATAAAAATGGCGACGGTGGTGGTTTTCTTATTCATCGTGCGCTCCTTCCCAAAAAGTTCAGTGAATCCCATATCAAAAATGGCATTCTTGAAGAACCTTTTTAGAGTTCAATGAAACTTTTGAAACTAAAAAAATTCATCCTGAATGACACCGTGGTTTACTGAACATTTACTCCGCGCCCGTCCATAAAGCCCGCGTTTGTCAGCGATCGTTAATCGGCACATACGGCAGGTTCTTCGGACCGGGATAAATCGCGCGCGGCCGGAACAGCCTATTGTTTTGCAATTGCTCGATCACGTGCGCCGTCCAGCCGGAAATCCGGCTCACCGCGAAAATCGGCGTGAACAGATCCTGATCCAATCCCATGTAGTAATAAACCGTCGCCGAATAAAAATCGACGTTCGGATAGATGCCTTTGTCCGCCACTTCGCGCATCATGATCTCCTCGATCTTCTTGGACATTTCATACCATTTGGCATTGCCGGTCTGTTGCGCGAGCTTTTGGGAGTATTGGCTGAGAATGCGGGCGCGCGGATCGTAGGTGTGATAAACCCGATGGCCGAAGCCCATGACTTTCTGCTTGGTGGCCAGGCGATTCATTACATATTCTTCAACTTTGTCGAGGCTGCCGATTTCCTGCAAGGCCGACATCACTTCGCTGTTGGCACCGCCGTGGAGCGGCCCTTTCAAGCTGCCCACGGCTGCGGAAATAGCCGAGTACATATCCGAGAGCGAGGAGATGACCACGCGTGATGTAAACGTCGAGGCATTGAAACCATGATCGGCGTGCAGAATCAACGCCACGTCCAAAACTTTCGCGGCATATTCGCTCGGCGCTTCACCATTGACCATATAAAGGAAATTCGCCGCATGGCTGAGGTCATGCCGCGGCGCGATAAATTCTTTGCCGCTGCGCCGGCGTTGAATCGCCGCCACGATGGTGGGAAACGAAGCGATCAAATTAATTGCCCGCTCGATATTTTTTTCAACGGTATTTGTTTGGGAATCCGGGTCATATAACCCCAGCGCCGACACGGTGGTGCGCAGCAAATCCATCGCATTGGCGCTCGACGGAAAGGAGCGAATCAAATCAAGCACAGCCGATGGAACCTGGCGATGGCTCTTTAGTTGCTGTTCAAAATCGGCCAATTCCTGCCGTTTCGGCAGGTGGCCGTTGAGCAGAAAATAAGTCGTTTCTTCAAATGTCGAATTTGCCGCCAACGCTTCGATGGGAATGCCGCGGTAAAGCAAAATGCCCTTCTCGCCGTCAATCGAGCTGATCATGGAAAGCGCGGCAATCACACCCTCCAGCCCTTCACGAAATTCAACCGCGCGTCCGGACTCGTCAAGGATTTCACGAACTTTATCGGCCATAGCTATGCTCCTTTTCAAATTGCTGAGGTCAGAATCATGATAATAAAACTTGCATAGAAAAGCAAGTCATATTCAATCAAAAAAAATATTTTGCCTTAATCATTTTACGATAAGAAGCCTTTACGTCAACTCTGCGTCTTCACTATACGCATGAAAATGTAGGGTTTTTCTGCAAAGATTTAATTGCATCGAGAACCGGATCATTCCTCCCGAAAATACGGCGACACCTTCTCGCCATTATCGAGTTGAATCTTGATCGGCAGGGCGCCGTCTTCCAGCTTCTCACCGTTTTTAACGAATTTGTCGCGGACGACGCGTTCCCACAATTTCTGAGGAATCACCACGTCCCAGCCGCGGCTGGTGAATTTGTGCCATTCATCGCCGCCGTACTTGTCCATGTAAAAATGAATCGTCTCGTCGAGCAGCCCCGGCGGCACGGCAGCACTATCAGCCGGATCGACTGCGCCGTGCCGGTCGAAAAAAGTTTTCATCTCTTGCGAGATGTCGAATTTGCCGCCGCTGCCCAATCGGTGGCGAAGCACTTGCAGAATCAATTTGATCGCGGCGAAAAATTTTTGCATCGCCGATTCTTTTTCCGTATCGAGCAAATCGCCCTTCACGAGCTGCGGCCATTTGGCCACGAAAAACTCGATGATCCTGCCGTTGTTCTTGTGCTCGCGCATCTTTTGGCCAAGCTCGATGCCGAACCAATCGGAGGAGCGGTCTTCGATCGTATCCGCGCTCGTCGAGTATCCCCAAAACAACACGGCCAGTGGCTCCAAAACGGGGTGCTGGCGCATCCACTGCAGCCATTCTTTTTGCCGCAGCTTGCGCTGGGAGATTTCAACCGATTCGGCGCGTTTGGTTGCCTCGTCACGGCCATAGAGATAAGCGATCACCGCGCAATTGAAAAAATGTCCCAGATCCAAAAAGCCGCAGCGCGCGCCAAAAACGAAGCGGTTGTAAAAACCGCTCTCCTTGTCCGGCTCGCCGATGCCGGGGCAGAACGTCCAACCCAGCACCACCAAATTTATCAGATTGTCGACAACGCTTTCAATCGAGTGCAGCACGCGGCCATACAGCCATTTCCATAGCCTCCAGCCGAACGGCTTTTCCTGCAACAGCTTTGCGAGTTTTGCCCGAACGCGCAAATCGATAAACGGCAGCACCGCGAGGCGATAATAATGATTGACGTGATCGATGCGATTGTGCAGCCCAAGTAGAGTGAGCACGCCGGTCAAATAGCCGCTGAAATTGACAACAGCGCCATAAGAAAATGCCACGCGATCGAGCAGATCGGCCTTGAGCACGTTTTGCAGCACGCCGGGCGCAAGCGGGCGCACGACGTCACGAATCAAGTGCAAATCCTTTTCGCGAAAGCCAGCGATTTTTTGGAGTGCCGCGGCAATGGCCTGCAATGCGGCTTCCGGGCTGACGACGTATTCAACTTGCTCCGGAAAGCGCGACCGGACTTCGGAAATTTCTTCGCCGTCTATTGCAGGCTCATGCACAGGTTTCATCAGTCGTCTTTGCTGTTTGTATTATAATGGAAGTGTCATTCCGTAGGAATTTCCATGCCGTGCGCGGCACCCACGAATAATGAAAATCGGAGTGCAACGGTTCACCATTGCAATGCTAAAGCATTGCACTCCGGCCTATTTTCGTGGTAATTTTTTTGATTCCTAATAATTATCTTGCTTGTAAAAGGCTTCCTCCGGAATGACATCGAACCCAGCGAATCCTTTTTATTCCGGCAGTTTTTCCGATTCTCCTAATTTAATAAAAAAAAGATTCTTTTCCACCTCATATCTCACCATAATTTCCCGGCCGTGCGCGATGAACAAATTCAGCAGCAAGCCCAGTTTGTTGCACAAGCTGTTTTTTAAAAAATGTGCCGCATAAAAAAAGATCGACCCGATTTTTTGATAGCGGGGATCTTGTGGATCGAGTGTTTTCCATTCTTTGCGGATCCCCAATGCCTTGAGCGCCATGCCGGCCAGATTGGGATTGGACACGATCTCGGAAATAACCGAAAATTTCTGTGACGGCGAGCCACGCGCCGTGAGACGGTTCAAATCCAGCGCGATCTCCAAGCTCGGAGAAGTTTTTTCGCTATTTCCCAAAAACCTAAGCGCCCAAATTTGCGCGGTGCTCAACGCGGCGCCGTGCAAACTGGGATCGAGGCTGCGGAAATCAATCTGATGCAAATCGCTGAAATCATCGATCTGCTCCCAGGTTACCATGTTTTTTGTATTCTCCTCCAGCACCGAGGTGGTATCGAAACATTTTGCCAGAAATTGTCCGACCTTGTCGCGAAAGCGCTCGACATAATCCGGAACCTCCTCGTGCAGCTCCCACGGCATGTAGTTGGGAGTTTTGGAGCCTTTGTCCCAATAGAAAAGCTTGGGTTGTCCGTAATTCGTGATTTCCGCACCCCACAGCACGCCTTCCCACCAGCCACACGTGCCGCTGTTGTAATACGCCGTCGGCAGCCGCAAAGGAATCGTCTTGTCCGTGTTGGGAACATTCAGCATGCCAAGGTGCAGCTTGGGGCGGCTTTGCGGCCAATGCGTGTGGCCAGCTAAAATTTGCACTTTCAGCAAGCCCTTTTGACCCGGATATTTCAGCGCCAGCGACAATGACGCCGCCAACGTTTCTGAAAAATAAATATTGTCCCGAATGAGACGCGGTTCATCCTCTTGCTCGATGCGCCGCGACAGGCGCCGCGCGCGATCTTCCGGCAGCCAGTTTTCCACTTGCGGAACTTTCGCCATCAAATCGGAAAATTTGACCACCGGATTGCCGCCGAAATCGATGCCTTTTAAATGATAAGGAAAAGTCGACATGCCGTCGGCAATGACGCCGATCGAATTGGCCAAGGTTTTTCCCAAATAGTTGTGCTCGTCGCAATTCCAAAAATCAACTTGATGGCCGTGGAAAACCAAAAGCGGCGCCCGCTCGTGATAACGTTTCGGACTCAAGCCAACTGGAATCAAATCGACCAACCCTTCGATGTCGAGCGGCGCTTTTTTCTGCTTGGCCTGGATGATGTTTTTAATGACGCCGAGATAATCATCTTCCATGGTCAGCACGCCCGGAATGATGAGCGCATCCCAAATGTGAAACGCCGAGCCGTCGTTGAACCACGTTTCTCTGAGCATCGCCTCGTTCTCCGGCGCCAAAGTCCAAAAGTCATCGTGATTGCCGCGCGTGCGAAAGTAGCGGCCCTCGCGGTGCAGCTCGGCGAGCAGCTGGTAGATGCGATGGTGCGGGCCGTGCGGAGCGATGATGCTTTGCGCCCGCGCCCGCACGCCTTTGTTGCGGCGCACCGATGGCACCAGCCACAATTCTTCGCAATCCCCGTTTTCGATCACGGTGTAGCCGTTGTCGCGATAGTATTCGAGCGCGCGAATGAACAAATCGTGATGCTTGGAAAAATGCGACAGATCGAAAAAATATTCATCGACCACGTCGTCCTCCGGCGCGTCGCGGTGTACGTCCGCGAGAATGGCATACTTGTGGTTCTCATCCGGCGGTGGCAGCGTATGAATTTTGAGCGCGCGATCCTTTTGCTCGATCGCGTTCGCATTTTGGCCGATCCATTGAAAGACTTTCATCGGCGTTGCAACGGCCTTCCACAGCAGGTGCGACAGCAGCACGAGCAGCATGCCGGGAATTTTCGCCAGATGCAGCCAAATTTCCTGTTCCAGCTCGTCGTTCCACGGCAAGACTTGAAACAGCTTTTCAGCAAAGCGATTCGCCGGTACGCTTTCCTGTCCGTCGCCTGCCAATGATTGAATGCCTTTGCCAAGCAAATGCACGCCCAATGGAATTGCAACCGTTTCGCGATTGTCCGCAATAAGGCTGTCTTCGATAACGGGCACCAATTCACGCGTGTTGGTTTGGCGCACCCAATCGATCAACTTGGGCAACATCGTTTCAAGCCCGCCTTCAGTCTCGGCGCCGAAGGTGCTGACGGCTTTGAAAATTGCCGTAAAAATGCCGTCGCGCTCTTGGGCGTTTTGCCCGCCGGCATGCGCCAAAGGAATCTCCAACAGCTCTTCAAATCGGCTCATCGACTCCATGCCGGATTTGAAAAGATGCTGCACGAACGGCTGAATAAAATCTTTTCCCTCTTTATAAAGCTCAAAAATAGTCGAAATTTTGAGTTGATTGAAATCCTGCTTGCCCTGGAAACATTTCAATATCGCCACCAAACCGGGCTCCTTTTCGCGCTCGCCAGATTTGAAAAGTTCGGTGATCAATTTCGCCGGCTCGAGATTGAGCTGGCCGAGCATTTTTGCCGCCACACCGCTGCCGAGCTTGAGCAGCTTCAGTACGTCAGGCAAAATTTTTGTCCAATCCTCACCGCCGGTTTTAAGCTTCTCAATCAGAAAACTTCCCAACGAATCTTTCTGCGGCGAATCTTTGCCGAGATTGACGAGAGCGCCCAAGCCCCATTGATCCACCAGCGCACCAACCAAATCTTTTTTGCCTTTTTCGGGCGCAACGACTTGCGTGACGAGATCCAGCAATCCACGCTTGGAAGTCAAGTTTCGTTCGAGCATCCACGGAATGACGGTTTCTTTATCAACCTCGGGATCATCAGCAAGGCAACGTACGAGCCGGCCGGAAATTTCGTGCGCCGAGCCCCATTGCTGCGCCTGTTTCAAAGTGCGACTGGCTCGGCGCTTATTTTGGGGAATCGTGTCCGCCAAATCACGGCAAACCGGCTCCAGATAAAAATCCGCCATCTCTTCTTTTGCTGGCGGTGTTGCCGGCCCGCGATTACGGCGCGTTCGCGAAATTTGCTCGAATGCTTTTTCCCGCTCGCGTTCGAGTCGCCGGTGAATTTTATCGCGATCGCCGTTGTAGCGCTGGTGCAATTGCTGCGCATACGCCGGCCCAATGCTGTAGTCCAAACGCAGACCGGCGAGGTATTGGCATAGTGCGATGGTGCGTTTGTTCGTCGCCGGCAAGAAATTAAAATTCAACGAAGATGGATTTATTGATCGGAGATCGTGAAGCGTTTTTATTCCTTGTGCATATAACGCGACCGCTTGCGGTGGAGCGAGTGGCGCAATTTCGCGCGCCGTTTCCAACTGCTCTGAAACGAGATTGGCAGGAATGTTCGAGGCGATGAATTCCCAGGCTTGGCGGCGGCTTTCTGGCAAGTTTTTTTTCAGTTGCGCGCCATCGGCTTGCGCCATCGCCGTGACGGAGGTGATGCCGGAATCCACCAAGATGCCGGCGTGGCGAGCCGTCATGCCGGCAAAAAGCGTTTGCAAAAATGCCTGCTGCTGCCAGCGCAACGCCGCGGCATATTCCAACCCGGCGATTTGTGCAATGATAAAATCGAGATCGGCGTCTCTGAGGTCCTCCGGCAAGATGATATTCAGCTTGACAAGCGCGCGAGCGAACTCGGGATTGAGGCCTTGAATTTTTTGCGTCAGTGCGAAAACTTTCAAATTTTTTATATCGTCGAGTCAATTAAACTTACCATAATGCTGTTGGTGGGTTTGGGACTGGCACTATATAGCAAAATTTATTACAATAGTCAAGAAAAAAGCTCGGCATTTTCTCGAAAATATGCTTGCTTTTTGGGGCGAAACTCGTAGATTTTGGCTCAATGATTTTTGTTGAACTATTCTTAATGAGGAGGAAGCGAACATGAACCCATCTAAGCTCAAACCACCGCCCCGGCTTTGTGCTCTGATCTTTTGCGTGCTTTGTCTCGCGCTGTCAATTACCCTGCAGGCACAACCGGCGCCAACCAAAACCTTGCTCCGCTTCGGTGTTTCCTTTCCCAAAGAACGCAGCCAAGCTCCGCTCGATGGCCGCGTGCTGTTGATGATCTCCGCCGACAGCACGCAGGAACCGCGCTTTCAGATCAATGATGATGCGGATACGCAACAGATTTTCGGCATCAACGTCGATGGGCTGAAACCAAGCCAAGATGCCGTCATCGACGCTGCAGTTTTGGGCTATCCTTTGAAAAGCATTGCCGATGTCTCGCCAGGTTGGTATTGGGTGCAAGCGCTGCTGCATCGTTACGAAACATTCCATCTTGAAAGCGGTCACACGGTGAAACTGCCGATGGATAGGGGAGAGGGCCAGCAATGGAATCGCGCGCCGGGCAATCTTTACAATGTGCCGAAAAAGCTGTGGATTGATCCCCTTAAAAATGAAATAATCAAGATTGCGCTCGATCAGGAGATTCCGCCGATCCCACCGCCACAAGATACGAAATACATCAAACACGTAAAGATCCAAAGCGAGCGGTTGACAAAATTCTGGGGCCGGCCGATGCACCTTGGCGCGTGCGTGTTGCTGCCGGAGGGATTTGACCAGCATCCGGAAGCGCGCTATCCGCTGGTCATTAATCACGGGCATTTTCCCGCCACGTTTGGCGGCTTTCGCGAGACCCCGCCCGATCCCGATCTCAAGCCGGATTACAGCAAACGTTTCAATATTCACGGCTACAACAAGATCGTGCAAGAACATGCGCATCAGTTTTATAAAGATTGGACCGGCCCGAACTTCCCGCGCATGATCATCATCGAGATTCAGCATGCCAATCCGTATTATGACGATTCGTATGCCGTGAACTCGGCTAATCTCGGTCCGTACGGCGATGCGATTACGCATGAGTTGATCCCATTTATTGAAAAACAATTTCGCGGCATCGGTCAAGGTTGGGCGCGCTTTCTCTATGGCGGCTCGACCGGCGGCTGGGAAGCGCTGGCGGCGCAGATTTTTTATCCGGACGAATACAATGGCTGCTGGGCGGCCTGTCCCGATCCAATTGATTTTCGCGCCTACACCA
>JBOHQZ010000147.1:0-10443 GCA_050732275.1 bacterium | reverse complement strand
CGGCCACGTTGGCGCAGGCTTGTCACGAAGCGTTGGGGATAAGCGCAAAAGATCTTGAACAAAATTGGCTGCAGTATTGCGCAAAGACCTTTGTAGCAAACGCCCGCTAAAATGCCCCAAAAATAATCACTCACGGAATTGGAACAGCTCACGGAAATGAATTATAAAAACTTTTTGCTTCCGTGTGAGTTCTATTCCGTGAGCTAAAATTCTTTGCTTTTTTGCAAAGAATTCACTTTAAAGGCGTAACCTTTTCCGTGCCATTCTTTTTTCGTTGCGGTTCCCTTTTCGTTGCAGTTCCCTTACGAGCGCAGCTTACAGCCGTAGGCCTTTTCCTTGCAATTCTTTTTTCGTTGCGGTTCTCTTTTCGTTGCAGCTCCCTCGGGCGTAACCTGCGGCCGTAGGCCTTTTCGTTGCAAATCATTGCTTTGTTGCGCAGCGGGCAAAAATCATGCGCAGGCCATCGAGTGTCAAGAACGGCTCGACGCGCTCGACGGTTTTTAAATACGTAATCAAAACCGTCGCCAATCCTCCGGTGGCGATGATTCGTGTCGCGGGGCCGAGTTGCTCTTTTAAACGACGATTTAGCCCTTCCACCATTTCCACGCCGCCAAACATCAAACCGGATTGAATGCTGGTTTCGGTGTTGCGTCCGATCAACTCCGGCGGAAAGTGCAAGGCGACTTTGGGCAATTTGGCGGCGGCGCGATGGAGAATTTCGGCGGTGGTTTCGGGCCCCGGCGCGATGATGCCGCCGAGATATTCTGCATGCGCCGAAATTACGTCATAAGTGGTGGCGGTGCCAAAATCGACGACCACGAGCGGGCCGCCATATTGCGCAAACCCGGCTACGGCGTTGCAAATACGATCCGCGCCGACTTGGTGCGGGTTCTCGTAAAGAATCTTAATGCCCGTATCGAGATCAGCCGTGACGTTCACCATCGGCACCTTCAGACGACTGGCGCCGACGCGCTCGAATACCGGCGTTAAATTGGGCACCACCGAGCTTAACGCAAAGCCATCCAACTGACTTGTCGCAAACCCTTCCGACTCCAGCAGCATTTTGATCAAGATCCAAATTTCATCATCCGTGCGCGCGACGCCGCTGCTGAGGCGCCACTGCGCACGCAATTGCTCCTGTTCATAAAGTCCGAACGTGATGTTGGTGTTGCCGATATCGGCGACGAGAAGCATGATAAGCTCCGAGTTTAGCAGGTTAGTCTTAGAAAGAGTGGGAACGCACGATGTCGGACTTCCAACTTGTAAGCCGCATTCAGGCGTTCGCCCAGCGCAAGATGATGCGATGATTACCTAAAATAACCTCATTCCCCTGCACCGCTACGCCTTCAGGTGCCTCAATCACGATATGATCATCAATCAACTTGGCAGTGAGCTCAATGACGTTGTTGACGCTTTTGGAACGAAGCGCCCACAGTATCTCCATAAAATCAGGCAACGTTATCATATCCGGATCGTTTTCCCCGATTTGATCGAGAACGTGATCGAATTCCCGATCAGTCAATTTCCTCATTCTTTCTCTCCCACTGCAATTTTATACCGTTCCAACTTATTCAGCAATCCTCGCCGGCTCAAACCTAATTTCTCGGCGGCTTGCGATTTGTTGCCATGCGTTTCTTCGAGTGTTTTTCGGATCAGCCGCGTCTCCAAAATTTCAACGGCTTGTGGCAGGTTGGTCATTTGCTCCAGCGCGGTGATTGCATCGCTGCCAATTTCTTTGATCTCTGCCGGCAAGTCATCGGCGGCGAGCACAGTTGTTTCTGGCGGCGCGAGCACCACGGCCTGCTCGATGGCGTGCTCCAGCTCGCGAATGTTGCCCGGCCAGGCATACCGCTTGAGAAGCTGTACCGCTGCCGGCTCGAGCGCAGCAATCGATTTTTTGTACTGCTTCGTGTATTTCTCCAAAAAATGATTTGCTAACAACGGAATGTCGCTCACGCGCTCGCGCAGCGCCGGCAGGCGCACCGTCACCACTTTCAAGCGAAAATATAAATCTTCTCGAAAGCTTTTTTCTTTCACTAACTCGGCCAGGCCGCGGCTGCTCGCGGCGATCACACGCACGTCAACTTTCTGCGCGACGTTGCTGCCGAGCGGTCGCACCTCGCTTTCTTGCAGCACGCGCATGAGCTTGGCTTGCAAATGGATCGGCAGGTTGTTGATCTCGTCGAGAAACAGCGTGCCGCCGTCGGCTTCTTGAAAAAGCCCTTTGCGATTTTGCGTGGCGCCAGTGAACGCGCCTTTCATATAGCCAAAGAGCTCGCTTTCCAACAAGCTCTCAGGAATCGCACCGCAATCGACGGCGAGGAATTTTTTCTCCTGGCGCGGCCCGTTGAAATGGAGCGTGCGGGCGATCAGCTCTTTGCCGGTGCCGCTCTCGCCCTCGATCAAAACGCGCGCATCGCTTGGCGTCACTCTTTGCAAAATGGCAAAAATCTTCTGCATCGCTTCGCTCTTGGCGACGATGCCGGGGAAGCCGTGCTGTGCGATGATGGATTGTTTGTAATATTGGTTTTCTTCAGCGAGATCGTGCAAGCGCTGTAATTTGAGCAGAGCCGGCGCCACCTGCTCGGCGATTTGTTGCATGAGTCCGGCAGCCTCTTCCACGCGCTCAAAAACACCGTCCTTCAAAACGATGAGCGCGCCAACGAGGTTTTCCGCCGCGAGAATCGGTACGCCGACAGTGCCATAGTTGACATCATCAAAAATCGCCAAACCGGCAAAACGCTCGTCACCGGCCAAATTTTCCGAAACGAGCGCCGCTTTGTTTTTGAGAATCCAGCCGGCGACGTTGCGGCTCAATTGGCGCAGCTTGTCTTCCGTCTTGTCGCTCGAACGCTGTACCAAGGTGAGAAATTGATTCGAATAAGTCGCTTCGAGATTGGGCCGTCCCGGATTGGCGAGCATGAGCGAGCCGCCGCCGGCATTTGTCAGACGAATGGTCTCCGCCAGCACATCATCCAGCGCCGTTTCAACGCTCGGCGCCGCGATGATTTTTTGCGCCAAGCGGTTGAGCGCTTGCAGGGCTTCGATGGTTTTTTGCAAAGCGGCAACTTCAGCAGCGCTTGATGAACGATTTATTTCGTGGCTAGCGAGCATAGTTACCTGAACGCCTTATACACATTGGTAAGTAAATTTACTATACCGTAAGTAAATTTACTACAATTGAGTATTCTTGAGACACCTCGGGAGGACAATGACAACACAAGATACACTGCTTTGTTCCCAAAGTCAAGCCTCGATTTGGAAACCGCCGAGCGGCAAAATTTCAAAATTTTAGTTATCGACGGCCAACGATGGACGTCTCTTTCGTTGTAAGCGCAAAAGAAAATTGGACTAAAAACAGCTTCATCGTTAGCGATTTTTAGAAATTCTGCGACGAAAAAGAGCAAATTCAGATGGTGAGAAAAAATTTTTTAAAATGCGGAATGGCCGGCGCGTTTTGAGAAATTTTGGCTCCGCGTTTGCAATAGAATTGTCGGGTTTCACCAAGTTAAAAACGGCAATTTTTGCCAGCGTGGGAATATTTTCAGCGCTTTCAAGTAGAACAGGTATCAACAGCACGCGCCGAAGCGATCTCTCACAAGTCAGCCGGCTCAATTCGCTGTCGCGGTCATCGCATCTGATTGAAAGCTAAATAATGCCCCGGCAAATTTGGGGGAAACCCCAAAAAGATTTTCTGTCAATTTGATATGGAAATTTCAGTGGTTACAAATCATGCAAAAAAGCAAATGTCTTGTATCGCAAATTTTCATTCACCTCAATCAAATCAATCCAAGGAGGTTCATTATGCCTATCCTCATCACTCTCGCGAAACCGAGGGATCGAGGCTGGCGGCGTGTCGTCCAACTGTGCGAATTTCGCACCGGTGGCGCTGAAATGCAAAGCCCAACGAGTACCAATGGGCCGGGACGATCAATAGATCGCTCCGGCTTACGAGTGTATTTCACTTTGCTCAAATACCTGAGAAATCGTGCCGCACAGTTCTTTGACAATTTCGGTTGCATGCTGGTGAGAACTGAAAACGCGAGGCGCCGGGTAGGACGCAGCCTGATGATTTCCGGAAATCATTGCGGCTGGCATAACAACCCGTCTCGCTCCAGACGCTACCCAGGAGTATGTTCTGCCACCGCGCTCCTTCCTACCTTGCCGGCGTTTCCACTCTCGTTTTAATCAAATCCTCCAGCTTTTGCAACACCTCTCGCCCTTTAGCGGCAATACGCCAATATACACTTTTGCTCTTTCTTGCCTTCTCGACGAGTTGATTCTCGGACAAATCTTGCAAGGCAGCAACGGCATCTTTTCGCTTTTTTATGTTCAACGTTTGGCAAATTTCAGTAATGCTCAAGCCTTGCGGCTCATTGGGAAGATTATCGAGATAAAACAACAAGCTCAAGCGAATATGTGCATTATATAATTGCGCCAAAGGTTCGTCAGCAGGCGCAATGTCTTTTGTCTCCTCGTCTTCGGGCGCGATGTCGAAAATTCGCCCGTCCGAAGAGCGCATATACAGCACCGGAGCGGCCCACTCAATATCATTGCCTTCCACCAAAATTGCCTTGCGCGTTTCAGACAAGGCCGTATCGATCGGATTGCCATCCGCAACGGCAGTGTAGAACTCCCGAGCAAACGCGATGGCAAATTTGTCCGTCACTTCAAACTGCATCGCAATGACGGCTGGTATCCCTTGTTGCACCAAACTTTGTGCGACTCCGGCAAAAGGATCCTTGCGCGCGCTGCGCGCTCCCTCACAGGCATTCAGCAGCACCAAACGCAACGTTCGCGCATCGCGGAGCAGGGTTCCAAGATTTTGCCCGCTCACGGCGACGCCCTGATTTTTGTGGTCCTCCAAAATCAGTACGCCGTCTTGGCTTTGTTGGTCAAAGCCACCGTGACCGATGAAATGGAAAATGTGATGCTCGCTTTCGCGCAGGCATTTTCGTAAAGCTGACAAAGTAGTCTTTTCCAGCCGCTCCAAAGTTACCAATCCCCGGCGCTCCAAGGCTACCAAAGCCTCATTGAGTTTTTCCCACTCACGCGCGATGGCAAGCTCCATATAGTCCGCAGGAGATGAAATCACCGCCAGCACTTTCAAAGGCGGTTTAACCAAAAGCGGCAGAATGCGCTCCGGCAGATCAAGATAGCGAACCAGAGGCGTTTCTTTCGAGACGGCAAGAAAGCGGTTGAGAGAAGGATTGTAGAGGTATTCCCAAGGTAGATCGGCCAATTCGGGCGTGTTGGTCATCCGCAGACGTACGCGCAGCCCGACTTTTTGCCGGCCAGCTTCGTCCAAGCTGCTGCGGAAACAACCCCGCACTTCACCGGCAAAGACGGCTTCGAACAGGCGCATGCCAAAAGCTTTGACCGTTTTCATTTCCGGCGAATCCACACGCCGCCTTCCCTGACGCGGCCGGCCTATCTTCAGCAGAAAATTTTCCAGCTCCAACTCGGAAAAAGGCAGGCTGAAATCAACGGCAGCCTGGCCGGCAGGTGAATCCACGAACGCCTTGTATCGCTTTCCGGCGCGCGCCAGGATCAAGTCAAAATCAAAATAGTTCATACCCGGTTTATTCATCTTCGCTAGGGGGACTAATTAAGACGCTATAAAAGTTTGTAAAACAATCATTAGAAACGTCGGCAAGCGGCCTCTTGAAGAATAAACAAATCTCTCCGAAAAGTCAAGCGTTGCCATGAAAATTTCTCTTGCTATTTTCGCGTGGTGAAGTTAAGTTGATGCAAGGTTGGTAAACGCCAAGAGCGGAATATGATGCCAAATTCAAACCGCATGCCGCTTCGCCGGCAAATCTGCACGGGCATCTTTTTTTTAATGAGCTTGTGTGGCGAGGCCGCGCTCGGCCAAACGCCACGTCCTCCGACGCCGCAATTTTCCTTTATGCAATTGCGTTTGGCCCCCACTATTCCTGCAGCCAGACCGGCAAGCTTGGGCGGCGCGTTTATCGGCATCGCGGATGACGCTACTGCCGCCGCAATAAATCCCGCCGGCGTGAGCTTTCTGTTGCGGCCTGAAATCAGCCTCAGCCACGCCATCGGGCAACAGGCGCGCGATTATCCGATTGGCGGCGTGGGCGGAGGCGTCAATGAGTTTCGCGACCACAATCCCATCTTCGATCAGACACTCGTCAATATCGCCTATCCGCAATGGGGATTCACTTTTGCGCTCTATCGTCAGCTCGCCTTTCACGCCGATTTCGATTTTACGCGCCACCAGTTTTTGACGTTCGCACCCGAACGGCCGCTCACCCTCCACGAACAGCTTGGCGCCTCGGGAAATTTTTCCGGCTTGATCAGCAATTTTTCCGCCCAGGTCATTCATAATGCCTTCGTTGCCGCGAAAACGCTGCACCGGCGTTTGCGTCTTGGGTTCTCTGTGGCCGCAACACAATGCCGCCTCCAGCTTCACGAAAGCCATTATTTCGACCCCAATCTTTGGCTGCAAAAAAATTTCACCAGCGCCGAGGTAGCTATCGGCGGTAACCGCGCTGAAAGTCTGTACCGTCTTTACGACCTCGAGCTTAATGACTTTAAAATGACGTGGACAGCCGGCATTCTCCTGGAACTTGATCCCAATTTGACGCTCGGCATGGTCTATCAACATTTGCCGCGCTTCAAGGCGATCAATCGCATCACCTTGCCGGCTTACACTTTGCCGGATCGCACGCCCGCAGACGGCCAGCGTGACGAGATCAATTTTGCACCGGAGATAAAACTCGTTCCGTTCAAGCTCGATTTGCCGGATCATTTCGGCGCCGGTTTGGCGTGGAAGCCGACCGGTAACACGTTAGTGGCATTCGATGCTGTGGTGTATCGCAATCATTCGTTGTTGCGCGATTTAAGTCTCGATCTGCCGCAAGATGACAAGCCCGCCAACGGCAGCAGCGACATCGATCCGGACGGCCGGAACGATGTCGCAGCAAAAGATTTTCTTTCGCTGCGCGGCGGTATCGAGTATCGTCTTAAAAAATCGGCACTGATCTTGCCGCTGCGCGCGGGTTTTTATCTGGAGCCGAGCTTCGCGCTGCACGCGGTTTCGCCGGACAAGAATTTGCAAATCGAATATCCCGACGAGTCGCCACGCTTGCATTTTACCTGGGGAATGGGCATCATTTTCAAGAATGCGCGGTTCGAGGTCAGCAGCGATTTGTCCTCGACTTTGATCGAAGGGCTTGGCTCTGCCGTGATGTCTTTTTGAGATAAGTAACGCGGCTTTCAAGCTGCAACCCAAATAATTGTCAATTGACAATTGACAATTGTTAATTATCAATTGACAATTCACAAACTTCGCGGTCATAACAGTTTTTCAAGGTTAACACGATAAGCCGGATAAGCCGGAACCAAAAATAAAAGCGCACGCAAAAACGCGAAGAATACGCAGAGCCTTTCTTTGCGGCTGTGCCTTTGCGTGAAGTTTTTGCTTTTGCTGGAATACAGTGAACTGGTTATCGTTAAAAATTTTATTGTATGCCGTTGTGTTAGCAATGCTGCCAACTGCGGCGCTATCGCAATGGTACGTGCATTATGAGCGGGGCTTGGAGCAGCTTGAAAACGGCGAGTGGAATGCTGCGGCCAGTTCTTTCCGCGCGGCACTGCGGCAGAAGGACAAGCCTGAGCTGAATGCCGAGAAGCCTGGATTGAAATACATCGACTATCTGCCTTATTATCAGCTTGGCCGGGCGCTGTTTTTCCAAGGCGATTACGCGGGCGCTGTGTTGAATTTTGATCAAGAGCTTGCGCACAGCGTGACTCGCGAATCGAAATATTATCCGGTTTTGCAGCGATTGCGCGAGATGGCCAAAACCTTGCAAGAAGGCTTGTCGGCGACCGCGCGTTTGGCCGGCTCCGAAAAAGCCAAAGACGTGTGGATCGAATTGCTGAATGAAAGCCAGCGTCGCATGCAGGGCAAAGGCAGCCGAGATGTCGATTCACTGTTGAATCGCCTTGAGGTCGATGCCGCAACACGCGCGCAAATCTCGCGATGGTTGGCGCAGCTGCCAATACCCTCGCCGCCGCGCTCATCTTCTACCAGCCAAACCGAGGCAACGGCAGATTCCATTAATTTTTTGAGAAACTCGGCAATGGCGGCGTATCTGCAAGGCCGTTATCGCGACGCGCTCGCGGCCTTCAACCAACTGGCGCGCATCGCGCCGAATGAGCCAATGTTGGCCGATTGGCAACAGCGGTTGCGTTTCGAGCTTTCCCGTCTCGATCAAACCGCCGTCGAGCCGCTCAACAAAACCGATACGATCACGATCGTTCAATCCGGCGCGCCGATCATCGTCATTCGCGAGCCGGATGCCGAGGTGAGCCGCACGCGCAGCGAACGTGTGCATTTAAGCGGTGCAGCGCATGACGACGTCGGCATCGCAGCCATCGAATTTGTCGTGAATGGCGAGACATTCAAGTTGGGCGATGGATTACCGCTCGAAAGCACGAACGGCGCTTTCTCATTCGAAGCCGACATTCCGCTCAAATTGGGCGAGAATCAAATCGTGGTGACGGCGCACGATCTCGATCGTGAACAGCACACCAGCCAGCAAATACGCCAGATTACCCGCGACCCTCCGTTGTACCAAACCACACCGTTTTGGCTCGCGGTCGGCTCCGGCGTTGTGATCGTTTTGGGCGTGCTTGCCGGAAATCGTTTCATTAAATATCGCATCGCGTTCGTGCATCGCTACAATCCTTATATTGCCGGCTCGCCGATTCGCGACGACGAGATGTTCTTTGGCCGGCAGCAATTGCTCGAGCGCATTTTGCGCACGCTGCCCAACAACAGCTTGATGGTGTTCGGCCCGCGCCGCATCGGCAAAACCTCGCTGCAATATCAATTGCAGCGCCGGTTGCAAGCGCAGCAGCATCCGGACTATCACTTCGCGCCGGTTTTCATTGATTTGCAAGGCATCGCGGAAGAAGTGTTTTTCGCTCATCTCATTGACGAATTGCGCGAACAGCTTGGGCCGGAAATCGCTGCGATGATTCCCGCGCCGATGGATCGCCGGCAATATGGCCACCGTGAATTTGCCAATGATTTGCGGAACCTCATCAATATTTTGCAAACCCAACTGCCGCCGGAGTCCGGCAAGAAAATTCGGCTGGTTTTTCTCATTGACGAGGTGGACGAGCTAAATCGTTACAGCGAGCCCACGAACCAGCGGTTACGCGCGATTTTCATGAAATCCTTCAGCGAGAATCTTGTGGCGGTGCTGACCGGCAGCAACATCCGCAAGGAATGGGAGAGTGAGTCAAGCCCGTGGTACAATTTCTTCGAGCAGGTGCCAATGCCGGCGCTGGCGCGCGACGAGGCGATGCAACTGATTCACGCGCCGGTCAAAGGTTTCTACAAATACGAGCCGGCGGCCGCGGAGCGCATTTGGGAGGTTTCACAGGGCAAACCGTTCGTCATTCAAAAATTTTGCGTGCGGCTCGTCAATTTGGCCATTGAGAAACGGCATCGCAAAATCGTGGCGGCAGATGTTGAAGCGATCCGTAATGAAGTTTTGCAAGACACCACGCCCACCGCGCTGAGGGCTGAGGGCATAGCGCAGAGGGCATAGCGCAGAGTCGAGACAGGCTTTACATTTTCACGTTTTACGTTTTAATTTCTATGAATTCATCTACCAGCCGTAATCCTTTTGTCGTCGGGCAATGGGTGCGCGGCGAGAAATTCTTTGGCCGCGAAGAGATCATCAGCGAGTTGTTGCATGGCCATCGTCAAACAATTTGGGTTGCCGGCTTGCGGCGGATGGGCAAAACTTCGTTGCTGCGCGAGCTTGAACGCCGTGTTTTGCAAAATTCCGATTCATCCTATTTGCCGCTTTATTGGGATCTCGAAGGCTCGACCGACGATGGGACGCTGCGGGAAAGCCTGCTAGCTGCACTCGACGAAACGGCAGGCCGATTATCGGTTGACAAAGAATGGGAAGCGCTTTCCACGCCGGAGATCATTCGCAAAATTCAGAAAGCAGCACGACAACAGGAGAAGACGCTCTTTTTGCTTTGCGATGAGGTCGAGGCACTGCTCACCGTCGCGAAAGACAATCCGCATCTGCTCGGTCGGTTGCGCCGCGTGATGCAAGCGAGTGATAGCGTGCGCTGTGTTCTTACGGCCACGCGCCGGCTTGCGCGTTTGGAGACGCTGGATCTCGCCGGCTCAAAAGCCGATCTTGCGGTCGAGACTTCACCGTTCTTGCACGGCTTTACGCCGCCGCTTTATCTTTCGCCGCTAAGCGAAACGGAGGTGCAGCCCTTGCTCCAGCAAGCCCAATTCACCATCGAGACTCAGAAAATGTTGTTGCAATTGTCCGGCGGCCATCCTTTTTTGCTGCAAGTTTTGGCTAAGCGAACGTTGGAGAACGGCGCGATTGATCCAGCCTTTGATAGCATGCAGCATGACGAAACGCTGCAAAACTT
>JBOHQZ010000146.1:0-10446 GCA_050732275.1 bacterium | reverse complement strand
GACCTCATCCGCATTCTCGAACGTAAAGTCGGGCGATTGATCCATAATGGATTTCCGACCGGGGTTGAAGTTTGCCGTGCGATATTTCATGGCGGGCCGTTTCCGGCGACGACCGACAGCCGTTCGACCTCAGTCGGTACGCTGGCGATTACCCGCTTCACGCGACCGATCTGTTACCAAAATTTTCCAGAAGCCCTTTTGCCGGATGAGCTGAAGAATGATAATCCGCTGGACATCTGGAGATTGGTCAATGGCGAAAGGAAGAAAAACGGAATTTGAAAAATTTTTGAACGCGGATTACGCGGATTCTCACGGATTTTTGTTTTTCTCTTTTTAGGTGCAAAATTAAAGTGGTAATAATCAGCGAGAATCGACATGGAATATCGTGAACTCGGACGTACCGGATGGAAGGTTTCGGCACTCAGCTTTGGTGCGTGGGCCATCGGCGGCACCTGGGGCGCAGTGGATGATCAGGAGTCGATGGCGGCGCTGCACCGCGCGCTCGATCTGGGTGTGAACTTCTTCGATACCGCAGATGTGTATGGCGATGGACGGAGCGAGCGTTTGCTGGCGCGGCTTCGTCGCGATCGATCTGTGACGTTCCACATTGCAACCAAAGTGGGGCGCCGGCTCAACCCGCATGTTGCCGCTGGCTATACGCGACAGAATCTTGCCGCGTTTGTCGAGCGCAGTTTGAAGAACTTGGAGACAGAAGCGATTGATCTTTTGCAGTTGCATTGTCCTCCCACAGAAGTCTACTACATGCCTGAAGTGTTTGGTGTGCTGGATGATTTGGTAGTCGCGGGCAAGCTGCGTTATTACGGTGTGAGCGTCGAGAAAGTCGAAGAAGCATTGAAGGCAATCGAATACCCGAATGTGCAGTCGGTGCAAATCATCTTCAATATCTTTCGGCAACGACCGGCGGATCTCTTTTTCAGCGAAGCGCAACGCCGTCGCGTCGGGATTCTGGCAAGAGTGCCGCTCGCCTCGGGACTGTTGAGCGGCAAGTTCACTCGCGCCAGCACATTCGCGCCGGACGATCATCGCGCCTTCAACCGGCGCGGGGAGGCGTTTGACCGCGGCGAGACATTTTCCGGGTTGGACTACGAAGTGGGTCTGCAGGCCGTTGAAGCGCTGCGCCCGTTGGTGCCGCGCAATTGGACCATGACACAATTGGCGCTGCGCTGGATTTTGATGTCCTCTGCGGTGACATGTGCCATTCCCGGCGCCAAGCGTCCGGCGCAGGTGGAAGAGAACCTCAAGGCTGCAAGCTTGCCTTCACTAACAGAGGCGACAATGGCAGGAATATGTGAAATCTACAATCAATATGCACGTCCGCATGTGCATCAATATTGGTAATGAAATATGCTTTGCGAGAGCACATGTCAAAACCAGTAACGCTCAAACAAATTGCCGCCATCGCCAACAAGACGGTGAGCACCGTGTCCATGGCCTTGAGCGATCATCCTCACATCAGCCCGGTGACGAAGGCCGAGGTCCAAATGATTGCCAAGCGCATGGGCTACACGCCCAATCTCATTGCGCGCAAATTGTCTTCGCGCAAAAAACGGACGATCGGGCTGATCGTGCCCAAGGTCGCGCATCCATTTTTCTCTGAGGCGATTGAAGCGATTTATGATGAAGCCCACCAGCGCGGTTACGACATCTTTATGATGGTTTCCGGCGAAGACGCGGACCTGGAGGCGCACCACATCAAAACCCTGCTGGGCCTGCAAGTGGACGGCTTTTTGATCTCGGTGACGGAAAAAACCATCGATCTTTCACCGTTCGAATCCATCATGTCCAAGAATAAAAAGCTGGTCTTTTTTGACCGCATTATCGAGAGCCTGGGATGTAGCAGCGTCGTCTGCGACGATGAACAAGGCTGTTATAATCTGGTCTCTTTTGCGCTCGACAAGGGGTATACAAAGATCGGTTATATCGCCGGCTATTCCAGTATTTATATCGGCAGGGAACGGCGCCGCGGTTTCGAGCGGGCTTTAAAGGAGCGTAATCTTCCTCTCAATCCCGATTGGATTGTGGAAGGCGGATTTGACCAGAGTGATGGTTATGCTGGCATGAAAAAGCTGTACGAACGTGGGCCGCTGCCCCAGCTCATTTGCACGGTCAGCTTTGCCGCCGCCCTTGGCGTCTTGAGCGCCATTCATGACCTTGGGCTGACCATCCCGAATGACATTGATGTCATTTCTTTTGGCGACAGCAGTTACAATTCCAATATTAAACCATCATTGACCGCCGCCCATCTCAATGCCCAAGAGATCGGCACCAAGGCTGTCGATTTGCTCATTAGCCAGTTGAGCAATACAAATCTGTCGAGCGAGAAAGTCATCGTTCCCACGCAGTTAGTAATTAATGATACCGGGCGGGGGCCGGCCAGTTGAACATGCTCGTGTGCGTTCTCGGCGGGCGGCGACCAGCTGAAATAATATCTGAGTTTCAATCTGCTTGCCAAAGAAGACGCCGTCTTGATCAGATTATTTTTGTATGGCGAATTCGCCATTCGTGGTCTAACCGTCCGGCATAGAGTGGGGTGCTTCTCCGGATCATTACGGCTTTATCCTCTTTTGCGATCTCTTCGTAATGCCTCACTTACGGATGGACCGTCCGGAGGCTGAACCTCAAGAACTTGCCAGAATCGCGTATGACAAAGCGTCCGGACGGTGCTCTTTCACGCGAGACTGAGGCCTCCCTTTGCGTTTTGCTTTTTCAACCCCGTTGACTTTTGAAAAAAATGTATGTATCTTTTCAACATTCTTTTCTCAGAATGAACAGGATTCGCACAACGAGCGTTTGGGCCTGATTTTACAACATAAAAAATTTCGACATTGAGCCGGGGATAATGGCTAAAATTTATATTTCGTCCACTTACAAAGATTTGATCGACGAGCGTGAGGCTACCGCTAAAGCGGTACGGCGTTTAGGCCACACTGCCATCGCCATGGAAGATTACGTTGCCACCGATGATCGCCCTCTGAACAAGTGTTTGGCCGATGTGCGAGCCTGCCAGGCTTACGTCGGCATCATTGCCTGGCGATATGGTTCTATTCCTGACGGATATGACAAGAGCATCACGCATCTTGAATACGAAGAAGCGGGAAAAGCCAAAATTCCGCGCTTGCTCTTCGTTGTTGATGACGCCGCGTCTTGGCCCCGCCACAAAATGGACGACGATGCCGCCAAAATTAAAAATTATCGCGCGCAGTTATTAAACGAGCATCTTGTCAGCCTTTTTTCGAGTCGCGATGAATTGAGCGCATTGGTTAGCGCCGCCGTCAGCCGCGCTGTGCCTGTCGAATTTTCTTATCCGCCCGGACCGCCGATTCCTCCACTTCTTCCCTATCTGAGTGACCGCAGCGACCAAGAATATGATCTTGCCCAGGCGCTGCAATACCATCGAAAAAACAAAACACACCGGCCGTTCCTCTGTGCCATTCACGGCGAGGAGCGGGAGTGCCACGATGCATTTTTGGACCGCTTGCGTGTTGATTCTCTGCCAAGATTTCTCGAGCTGAATACGGAGAAATTTTCGATCACGCCGTATCGGCTGACCTGGCCTTCAAGCTCGGGAGCAGTGGAGAAACGTCTCAATCAATTTATCTTCGAGCTGTCGATGAATTTGGCCAGAAAGAGCGAGGCTGCAATTGAAGAAATCGCTGAAGTTCTCGCCAAGCACAAAACTCCGATCATGATTTACTCGCACCTGCACACACAATATTGGCAGCCGAACGAAATGGAATTGATCAAAAAGTGGATTTCTCTCTGGCATCAATGGCCGGATGCGGCTCCCGGACAGCAACTGTGCATTTTTTTGAGCATACATTACAAAAATATCCACAAGCTGTCTTTTTTCGAGAAATGGAAATGGGAAAAACGGCACGAACAAATTCGCGATTTTGTTGGCCGCATTGAGTTTACAAAATATAATTTGCACGGCGTCACGCTGCGCGAGTTAAAATCAATTTCTCAGCTCGAAGTCGAAGACTGGGTTCGCCAGCATGCCGCGAAGTTTTGCCATGTTCACGAGCTGCTCCCACAAGTTCAAGCCCTGTTCGAAGATTCGGCGAACGATCGCATTCCGATGCAACAACTTGCCGAGGCGCTCAAAAAATTATTGGATAAGCACCGTTGCTAAATTCAGATTTATTGACCAGTCAATAACGTTTCAATTGACCTCGGACTTCGGACTCTCGACCTCGGACCTTATTTGCACAAGGAGATTCCACGATGAAATTTCCATTTTACACCGGCAAGCCGGAAAATCGCCAACCCCGACCGGCGGAATTGCCGATCTCTCGACGCGCCGGCCACGAAGACCCGGCCGGATATTTGCCCGACCTCGGCTTGGTCGATGCTGTGAACGTCGCGTTGCTGCTCGGCCAGCCGCTTTTGCTCACCGGCGAGGCCGGCACCGGCAAAACCCAGCTCGCTTACAGCGTGGCGTGGGAACTGGGATTTGACGAGCCGTTGAAATTTGAAACCAAATCCACCAGCACCTCGCGTGAGCTGTTTTACACCTACGACACGCTCGGCCGTTTTCATGCGGCGCAAACGGGCGAGGGCAGCCAGAACAGCCTTGATTATCTCACCTACAACGCGCTCGGCCTCGCCATTCTGCGTGCGAATGAGAAAGCCACGGTCGCGCCGTGGCTGCCGAAAGATTTCAAGCACGACGGCATGGCGAAACGCTCGGTGGTGTTGATCGACGAGGTCGATAAAGCGCCGCGAGATTTTCCTAACGACATTTTGAATGAAGTGGAAGGCATGTATTTCAAAATTCCGGAGCTGCGGAATATGAAAATTGCCGCCGATGCTTCCATGCGGCCGATTCTGGTCATCACCAGCAACTCGGAAAAGCATTTGCCCGACGCGTTTTTGCGGCGCTGCATTTATTACAATATCCCGTTCCCGGACGAAAAGCGTTTGACCCAAATCATCACTGCGCGCCTCGGCCGGTTCACCGGCGGGAGCAGCCAAATGCTCGACGACGCGCTCGATTTGTTTTTCACCTTGCGGCGGCCCGACAGCGGCTTGCACAAAAAACCGGCCACCGCCGAGCTGCTCGGCTGGCTGCTCGTCCTGCGCGAGATGGGCGGCGACGGCGAAAATCCCCTCCGCCAAGCGCCGGAGCGGATTGCTTCGAGTTTGAATACGTTGGTAAAAACCGCCGAAGATCAGGAGCGGGCGAAAACGGTGTTGGATGGCTGGCTGCGAAAAAGCTGAAAGTCAAAATCATGTAGATCAAAATGATGGGGGTTTAATGATGTTGACCTGCAGAATGGAGTTGGAAGAACGGCGGTGAAAAGCTAAAAGTCAAAATCATGTAGGTCAAAATGATGCGCATTTAATGATTTTGCCCTACATGATTTTGACATTAATTTATGTTTTTATAACTCAAATCAGTCAGAATGGAGTTGGAAGAATAGCAGCGAAAAGCTGAGAGTCAAAATGATGTATGTCAAAATAATGAGTTTTTAATGATTTTGCCCTACATGATTTTGACATTAATTTTACAAATTTTTTGACATCATGTTTTCCTAAATTAATGAGGAGACTTGCCATGCCAATTACGCACGCTTTCAAGTCCAAGCTCATTTCGGATGACGAGTTTCACGCCATCGATCATCAAGTGATGGGATTGGCTTTCTCCATTCACAACGAAATGGGCAGATTATGGGGTGAAACGATTTATCGCAATGAATTGGCGTACCGGTGTCAAAAGGCCGGATTTGAAAAAGTCGTCATCGAAGCGCCGGTGCAAGCTTCATATCAGGATTTCACAAAGTTCTACTACGCCGACTTGATACTCGACGATGCCGTGATCTATGAGATGAAAACCGTGCAAACTTTGATTGGGGAACATCACCAACAAGCGCTCAACTATCTTTTCCTGTTTGGGATGCAACATGGCAAGCTCATCAATATGCGTCCACCCAGAGTGGAATCCCGTTTTGTTTCAACGCGCTTGACGTTCGAGAAACGCTTTGAGTATGCCATAGAGGAGCAGGGCTGGCAAGAGCTTGATACCGATAGTTTGTGGCTGAAACAAACGATGACGAGCTTGTTGAAGGAGTGGGGAGCGTTTCTTGACATAGCTTTGTTTTATGACGCCATCATCCATTTTCGCGGCGGCGAAGAGAATGTCGTCAAAAAAATAACAGTATCGGACGGCACCCATGAATCAGGCGAGCAAAAAATGCACCTGCTAAATCCTGAAACCGCGTTCAAGATCTCAGCTTTGACGAAAGAAGAAAAACACTTGGAACACCATCTCCGCCGCTTCCTTCATTATACGCCATTGCGAGCCATTCAATGGATTAATTTCAATCATGACCGCATTGTATTTAGAACGCTTTCACATTAAAACGCCTTTAATAATTTTGCCCTACATGATTTTGACATCTGATGCACTAATCGCATTCATCGACAGCCTGCGCCGCGACGGCTATAATATCGGCACGGAGCAATATGTTGCTGCGCAAGATTTGCTGCTGGCGCTGGCGGCAAACGGACAATGGCCGCACTCGGCGCGCCGGTTGAAAACCTTGTTGGCGCCCATTCTTTGCACCTCTCCCAAAGAGCAGGAAGATTTTTATTATCGTTTCGAACAGTGGCTCGTAGCCCAGTCGGCCCGACTGGAGCCGCAAGAGCGGGAGCACGAAGAACCGGATTCGCCCTCTGCCGAAAACGATCTGCAAACCCTCGCCCGGCGCACGCGGCCCTGGCGGTGGATCGTCCTGGCTCTCGCGATCACGTTTGGGGTTGCGATTATTGCCATTTTTTTAACCTCACCGCCGGCGCCGGTTTTGCAAACACTGCACGGGAAAGTCGTGGCGCACGATAGCACCGTCCTCGAAGGCGTCGCGGTTTCATTTTTGGATCAGAAAGATACAACCGATACCAACGGCCACTTCTCTTTTCGGCATCCGATCAAAGACAGCACCGCTCACTTGCTGATCAACCATCCGCCGAAGCAACATCCGATAAAATTGAATCGCCGCGACACCGACCGGGTCGTGATCAAACTTGACCAGCCAATTGCCACCCCAAATTTGACGCAAGATACTCCGGAACAGTCTGTCTCCTCCGCAGCTTCCGAAGAAGAAAAACGCCGGCAGCAATTGGAAAATTTAGTGGCGCGCATTAACGCGTTTGCCGCCAGCGTGGCGGTCGGACCAACACTCTCGGGCTGGGCGCGCGTTTATCGAGATTACTTCGATTGGATTCGTTTCGCCGCCCTGCTTCTGCCACTGCTACTGTTCACTGTATGGTGGTTGTGGCAAAGGTATCGCCGGCGCTTGCTGCTGGAAAAACGCCGCACTACCGCGCCGCCCGAATTGCAACGCATTGTCGTCAAAGGCGCGAGTGCAGAACTTTTTCGTGGCCCGAGGTTTCGCCGCGCCGCCCAACAACTGCGCCGGCATCGTGAAATAGGTTCGAGCGAATTGGATGCGGCGGCGACGGTAGCCACGACGATTGAAAAGGGGGGATGGTTTTCACCGGTTTATGGCCGCCGCCAAGTTTTGCCGGAATATCTCGTGCTCGTCGATCGCGCCAGCTTTCACGACCAGCAAGCGCGTCGCGTCGATGAGATCATCGCGCGTTTGCAGGAGGATGGCGTATTTGTCGACCGCTATTATTTTGATTCGGACCCGCGCGTTTGCCGCAGCGCCGATCCGCAAGCGCCGCACCTCGCGTTGGAAGAATTGGCCATGCGCCATCTCGAGCATCGCCTGATGATTTTTAGCGATGGCGCCGGTTTGATGCACCCGCTCACCGGCCGGCCGCAGCGCTGGCTGGAAATGTTTTCATTTTGGCTCGACCGCGCCTTGCTCACGCCGGAAACGCCGAATCACTGGGGCTATCGCGAGATGGCCTTGTCCGGTTTGGATTTTGTGGTCATGCCCGCCACGCCAGCCGGATTGGCTGTACTCGTGGAAACGATGCAAGCCGATAACCAGCCGCCGCTGCATCGCCGCAACGGCGCCGCTCCATTTCCAGAGATGTTGCACGAGCGGCCCAAGCGTTATTTGGAGCGCCACGAGCCGGAGCCGGAAACCGTTGACGAACTTGGCGCACAACTGCGCGATTATCTTAGCGAGGCCGGTTACGACTGGCTCTGCGCCTGCGCGGTTTATCCCATGCTCGCGTGGGATTTGACGCTGTATTTGGGCAGCCGTCTCACCAATACCAAAGGCGAGAAGCTGCTCGAAGAAGAACGGCTGGTGGCGCTGGCGCGGTTGCCCTGGTTCAAACACGGCACCATGCCGGATTGGCTGCGCTTGCGGCTGCTCGCTGATCTTTCGCGCGAGCAGGAACGCGCCATCCGCCAGGCTTTGGAAGATTTGCTGCAAAGCGCGCTGGCCCCAACCCGCGATGGCTTTGTGCTGGACATCGCCCGCTCAGCCGGTGTGCTGAACCCGCGTGATTTGAAGCGGTTGATACAAGATCTGTTTAGAACGGCGCCTGAAGATCACGAATTACGCGATTACGTTTTTCTGACGTTCATGTCCGGCCGCAAGCCGCGCAAGCTGGCGGTGACCGTGCCCAACCTACTGCGTCGGTTTTTCTTCCGCCGCGGGCAGGCAATTTTGGGAATGCGGCCGGCGACGGCGTTGGGAATGGCAGCGGTGGTTGCACTGTTGGGATGGAAAACAATTTCCGACCATCCGCCGGTGACGCTATTGCCTCTCGTTATCCCGCGCTTTGACATGGTAGAAGATTCCAGTGCAGTGGACGAATTGGCATTGCAAGCGCAACAACAGGCTGATCCGAAAAACCGAGCCAATATTGGAAAAACGATTTCGCCCCGTGCGCGGGTCTCGCAACCGGTGATCGCGCGCAGCGATTCGAGTTGGGGTTACTATGCCAATTTATTTTGGCAACAGCGCCAATCAAGCCTGCCGGATTCTTTGCGTAACGCGGCTTTGGGCCGCGCTAAATACTACCAGCGTTGGTTGTCCGATACCCTCCGCCAATTGCAACGGCTTGAAGCCGGGGCCTTTTTCTTCCGCCGGCCCGCGCTTCAGGATGAAGCTGCTCTTGATACTGCCAGTGCCAAATTAGATTCGACGACTTGGCGATACGAACCGCTTTATCTCGCCGTCTTGCGTCGGCAGTCGCGAGAAAGCCTTGAGCCTGAAGAAGTGGCTGCCATGTTAAAACGCTACAATTTTGCTCATCCGTATGAGAGGTTACCGTGGAGGAATCCGCAAGGCGAGGGTATTAACAATGATTTTACACCGCTGAACGATAGCCTCGTTGTTGATCGCGCCACGAGTCTGCTGTGGCAACGCTCCGGTTCGGGATATTTGAATTATCGTGATGCGGAGGCTTACATTGACAGTTTGAATCGACAAAACTTCGGCGGTTTTCGTGATTGGCGCTTGCCGACTTTGGAAGAAGCGATGACGTTGATCGAGCCTAAAGAATCGGATGGTGATTTGTACATTGATCTCATTTTTGATCGCAAACAACGTTGGCTTTGGACGGCGGATCAATATCCCGCTGCGCGTGCGGCGTGGGTGGTCCACTTCTACAGTGGCTATTGCTTTCCCGGCGTTGTTGGCGTCTACTACAGCCATGTCCGTGCAGTGCGCTGAGGACAATCGATTCTTTGCTCATTTGAATTATTTGATTATTTTATTTGGTGATGAGAGGATGTTGGCCATTTAAAAAGGCGTTGGAAAAAATTACAAAGCGAGCGCTAGCGAGCGGCCTCGAAAATTTTTTTGAAAAGTGGAGCATGTCATGGCCCAATACGAGCATTTGCCTATCTACAAAAAAGCGTACGATCTGACGATTTATTTCGAGAAGATTGCGCGCAATTTCAGACGGTATAACAAATACACTTTGGGCACGGAACTGCGCGAGCTGTCGCGCGAGGTGATGCAGCTCATTCGCCGCGCCAACGACGCCACCGACAAAGCGCCAATCTTGCTGGAAAACCGCGAGCGCCTCCAAGATTTAAAAATCACCATGCGCGCTGCAAAAATGCAAGTCCAGAATGCGCTTGCATCTTAAAAGTGCATTCGTTATTTTAGCTTTTAAATATGGAGAGCGAGCTGAGCCTATGAAAGTACCCAATGCTAATGAACGGCGCCGCATTCCCCGCCAAGCCATTACTGCGGTGGTCAAGCAGATCGCTGAAAAATTTCGGCCCGAGAAGGTCATTCTCTTTGGCTCGTATGCCTACGGCAAACTCAAGCCCGAAAGCGATGTGGATTTGTTGGTGATCATGGATACGGCCTTGCATAACAGCGAACAAGCTGCAAAAATCGCTCGCGCCATCGACTATCGCTTTGGATTGGATTTGCTCGTTCGGCGCCCGCAGCAATTGGCCAAACGCCTCAAGCAGGGCGATTACTTTTTGCAGGAAGTGATGGAGAAAGGTAAAATACTTTATGCGCGCCCTAACTAAAGAATGGG
>JBOHQZ010000145.1:0-10505 GCA_050732275.1 bacterium | reverse complement strand
GTAGAAATACCGTCCAGGTGGTCGCTTCCGAAGATTTGGGAAGTCATGGAATTGGTTCGCCGTTCTGATAGAAACCGCGCGGACGGTGGAACCGCTGTTGTCGGAATCGAATCCGCAATGATAAAAAACCACGGGCCATCCGGCGAGCCGCTGATTTGCGATTTCTGAATCGCCTCGAAATCGGCGGCGAGTTGCGGATCGAGCTTTTTCAAGCGCGCCAAATCAAGCCCGGTGGTCGGCGCGATGGCTTCGATGAGGTGCGGCGTCGGATAGGCCATTTGCTTGAGAATGCCGAACGCCTTCGCCGCCATCTCGGTATCGGTGCGGAACTGCGGTGCGCCACCGAATTGGTCCCAGAATCGCACCATGGCGACGTAATTCGCAAAATCGCCGTTGTGAATCAACGCTTCGTTGATACGCCCATAAAACGGATGCGAGCCGCCGGAATACGGACTGAACACGGTCGGGAAACGTTGGTGGCCGATCCACACGTGCGCGCCGGTTTGATAATTCATCACGAAGCGCTCGTTGTGCTGGGGCACGATGAGCTGCGCCTCGCCGATTTCAACGGTCAGTTGGCCTTCTTCATGAATCACTCGCACCTGCGGCGCCAAATGCGTCAATTCGCCATTGACTTCTTCGCCCTTAAGATAGCGTTTGAGATAATCCGACACGCTTGAATAAGTCTCGTCTAAGACCGGCATTTCGTTCAGCGTTTTGTCGAGCGCCGTGGTGGGTCGATACTCGGCGTCGGTGACGAGCCAATAATCCGCCGCCTGCTCCGCATAACCCACAAGCTTCCAAATCGCGCCGTCCTTCATCATCGAAGCAATGTAAGCTTCGGGATTGCGCTTCGCTTGTTGCGGATCGATGTAATATTCCTGATTCAACCGAAACGCCAAACGGTAAATATATTCGTCCTCGAGATCGCACCAAAATTGTTGCGTCGCCGGAATATTTTGAAAATCACTATTTGCATCTATACCGGCAAGAAACTCTTCGGTAAGCAAATTGGAATATTTGATATAGTAATCCAACCATTTTCCGGCAATATTCAAATATTTCGGCAGCTCGTTTGCTTTTTGCCCTCTACCCTCTGCCCTCTGCCCTCCGCATTTTGCCAACGTGTCTTTCGCAAATTGCCACAATGCCACCGGCTTCACGCGCACAAAGATTCGAAAGATGTCGCCGGGATCGACCGCGAGTCCGGCTTCTTCCCATGTAATATCGCGGCCATGCTTTTGCAATCTTGGATTGCGGAAAGCTTCAAGAGAATCCGGCAATTGGGCAAACGGCTGTCCATTTCTATCAAAGATCAACAACTCGCCAAAATATTTTTTCGCAATCGCCGCCATCAACGTCTGCCGTTTCTCGCCGGCGCACAACACGTTGACCTGCATCGCATACTTGTCTTTATTGACGCGCGGAAACATGCCGCCGAGCGCCAACACCCCGCCGCCGCGCCCGTTGCCGCGATTGTGCATGCGCTGGCAAGCCGTCTGAATCGAATACACCGGTGCTGGCTTCGTGCAGGCAAAGCTCACCACGCCGCAGGCGTCGACTTC
Source organism: bacterium (assembly GCA_050732275.1). GTDB lineage: Bacteria > Zhuqueibacterota > Zhuqueibacteria > Zhuqueibacterales > Zhuqueibacteraceae > Zhuqueibacter. Next base: position 8,940 of record JBOHQZ010000145.1, on the reverse strand, counting down.
GCGATCTTCATATTTTTCCTTTTCAGTCCGATGTCCATCAGTCCGAAGTCCGAAGTCGGTTGTTTCTTTTTGCCGTTTGCTTTTTGCTTTTTGCTTTTCCTCCTCCCATCCCCACGATGCAATCAAATCAAATCTGCCACGCAGTTCGCGAATGTCGCGAATGCCCCACACGTGCAGCATTTTGATGAGATGCAGCATCACACTGGCTTGCGCGTTGATGATCCATTGCGCGTTGAGCACGATGTCTTTTTGCTCTTCAAGCTGCGGCACGGTAGTGGTGATGCCCTTTTGGCAGCCGCCGGAAGCTTCACAATTGCCGCAGCGGTTGCATTGATCCGCCACGATTTCTTGCGTGCCGAGAATGACTTTATCCGCGCCGAGAATGAACGCTTTCGCGACATCGGAAGCCGTGCGGCAACCACCGCTGGCGACGAGAATGATCTGGCTGCGCATGCCCTGCTCGACGAGAAATTTGTGTACGTCGGCCATGGCAAATTCGAGCGGCATGGCGATGCGATTGCGCGCGATGTCCGGCGCGGCGCCCGTGCCGCCGGCCGTCGCGTCGATTTGAATTTCATCCGCTCCCGCAGTCACCAAGCCGAGCGCGACGTGATACACGTCAATCGGCGTGGAAATTTTCACGGTGATGATCGCATCGGGGTTTACCGTGCGCAGCCACTCGATCATTTTGGTGACGTCTTCAATCGAATAAACGTCGTGGAACGGAAACGGGCTGAACACCGAGATGCCGGCGATGACGCCGCGCATGTCTTCCACTTGCAGCGTCACCTTTGGGCCGAGGATGTGGCCGCCAAGCCCGGGCTTGGCGCCTTGCGCAAATTTTAACACCAGCTTGCGCGCGCGTTTGATCGTATCTTCGCTCACGCCGAAGTAGCCGGTGGCAGTTTGGGTCGCCACCCAGGCTTCGAGCTGCCGGCAAAGCCAGCGCACCGTGGCGTGATCGAGATTCGGAAAATACGGATAAAGGCGCTCAGCTTTTTCGAGCGGATAGCCGCCCTCGCCGGTGCCAACATAGCGTTTCAAAATCATGCTGGAAATATAGCGCGCCAGCGTCAACCGCCAGCCGATGGAGCCAAGCGACATATCGGCGCCGTCAATTGGAAACGCGCTGACCACCGGCGCCGTGCTCGGTCGCTGATGCCGCGTGCTGATTCCCGACGAGGTGGAAATCGAATCCAACTCAGCGCGCAGTTTCTCGTCACCATTCTGCAAACGCAGCTCGAGCGCTGCCACGGCTTCTGCCAACTGTATCTGCGCACCGCCAAAATTTACCGGCGCGAATTGCATGCTGTCAAAACTGCCGGCGCCGAAATCCTCGCCAGCTTGTGGCACGCGAGACGAGGGCACAGCGCCGCTCGCGATTTCCCAAGTGCCGGCAAGGACATCTGCCGTCCAACGACGATCGCCGCGCGCCAAGAGCATCGAAGCGAGACTCTCTTGGCGATCGCCCAGCAGATTGTAATTCGGAGCCGTGACGGGTTGAATGAGTTTTTCGAGATCGGAATATTTCCACGACTGCTGCTTCGCCAGCTCGCCATCATCTTGAATTTTTTCTTTATTTTCTTTTTCACTTTTCTCCCGCAATGCGGCGTCGGTCACGATGCTTTGCATGATTTTCGCGCGCTCGCGCAAGTCGATCAACCGGCCGCGCTCGCCGACGGTGCGGCGAATATCACGCACGCCGAACGCGCCGAGTACCTCGCGAATTTGCTTGTGCCACGATTTGAAGAGATTTTGCGCTCTTTGCAATCCGGCGTCTTCATCGAAATCCGGCAACGAGTGCCCGCCCTTTTCCAGCATGGGAAACTCGTGATTCATGGCCACGACGGCGGCGCGATCGATGACGCCGGCATTGGCGCCCAGCATCAGCGCCACGCCGAGATCCGCCGGCGATTTGATGCCGTTGGCGAGCAGCGTCACTTGCGAGTGCGCAGCGTTTTTGTAGAGATGATCATAAACTTCCGGCAGCACGTCGGCGCTGTCGTAATAGCCGAGCGCCTCATTCCATTCACATTTCAAATAAATAATGCCAACACCGGCGTGCGCCAGCTTCAGCGTTTTGTTTGCCACGTCTTTACGATCATAGCCGGCCGATACGGGCATCCACGCGCCAAGATGCACATGCGGCGAAAAAATTTCCCGTAGCAGCGCGAGTTTGGCGTCGTGAGCATTGAGATCACCAGGCGCGCCATCTACGTGCAATAAAACAAGCGGAACTTGGCGCAGCGCCTCGAGAACCTCGGCAGTGTTGTAGCCGCCGGTCTGTACAACCGCCGCGTTGCCATCACTATGTTCCGACGGTCGAGCCGATCGTGCTACGAGGTGTTGGAAAATCGGAATATCATCGGCGCTGATTTTGAGAGCGGTATTGGCGGCAAAACATTTCACTTTCTCAAAATTGGCGGCAAACTCCGGCAGCGTCATCAAGCAAAGTGTTTTTTCTCTCGAAGCCGCGCGGGCAAAAACACTGGCTAATTTCTTTCCGCTCTGCGGAACTGGAACGTTGGGATATTCCAACACTATCGGCGTGGCGAGATCGATAGTCGGAAAGCTCGTCGTAATGTGAGAAGCTTCATTATATAAATGGAAGAGAGGCTTGCGGCCCAAATTCACATTAATATCAATAGCCTCGCGAATGCCGTCGCGCGTCGGGCGCACGATGACGGAGAAATCGAACATGTAGCGGTCGAAGCCTTTGCCGCCGAACAGTCCGGTGGAGCCGGTGCCGCTGGTGGGCACGTCGCCGTTGCGCGACTCTTCGTTGAGGCGGCGAACGTCGTGGCGCGAAAAATCGCGGCCGCCGAGATTCTCGAAATACGGATTGATGTGGACGCGAATGGCATCGACGGGACATTCGATGACGCAATACAAACAGCCGTTGCAATGATGGTGGCCGAAATCGAGTTTACTCGGCGGCGGCAGTTGCACATAACCTTTGTGCGCAATACCTTGCGTTTTCAAGAAATCCGGAATCGGGCCGCCCAAGTCGCGGAACCACGCGAGCGGAATTTTGCCGCTCAGCTCGCGAATGAGATCATCCAGGCTCACCATTTTGCGTGGATGGCGCGGATCCCAAAAACCGCGCTGGCTCGTCGTGTGCTCGTCGCCGCACTTGCCGCAGTTGATGCACTTGTCTTGATCGACGTCGACTTTGTAAACGGCGAAATCGGTTTTGGGCTTGAGCACAACGAGGTCGCCGTTCTTCGGTACGCGATATTTGCCCAGCACGTCCTGCATGGCCCGCGATACGCCGGGATGCGTTTTCAGAATATCCGTGTAACGTTTGATGGCGCCATCCACATCGTAGCCTTCCTTGCGGAGCAAATCTTCAAACGCGTCATAAGTTGGAAATTCTTTTTTACACGCACTGACCGAATGGACGGGCGCGGACGAATTATTCGTGTTTGTTCCTTCAGTCCGTGTTTGCCCATTTTGTCCGTGTTTGTCAGCGTTCGTCCATGAAGTCCGTGTTTGAATTTGTACGAGCTTGCTCTCACCCGCCGGCTTGATTTCCAAGAGCATATCGGAAATCGGGCAAATATGCTCGCGCTCGGCGATGCCGCAACGAAGGCAAAGCGCAAAACGGTCGACATCTTCCTGCGACAATTTTTTGCCCTCGAAGAGATGGTGCTGCATGTACTCCATCTTGAAACGCGGGGTGATGTAAATGGCGTCGCGCTGCAGTTTGGGGTCGCCGCTCTTTTGCCAAACTTGCGCCAGCGGACAGACATAGCACGCCGAACATTTGATGCAGCGGTGCATCGCGTCGAATTTCTCCCGATCGTAGCCGGGCGTTTCAGTTTTCAAAACATGGTTCCGGACGACCCCCAATTTGCCAAAGATGGATTGTAGGCGCAACGCGACATCGAGCGCTGCAACGGAAAAGCGGCTGAGCAGAAGATAACCGGCGAGATTGAAGAAGCGCGAGCGAATCTCCGTGAGCTTGCCGGGGTTTAAAACACCGTGCGGATCGTACTTTCTTTTTGCCTTTTGCAATTTGCTTTTTGCTGCACGGCCCATCGACAATTTGAACAAACCCGCCATCCAAATGCCGAAGCCATAAGGCCGCCCATTGTATTCTTTGACCGCGCGCCATGCCAGCACCGACACGAGACTGAAATGACGATAATATTGAAAGCTCTTGCGGCGGTCGGTGAGAAATTGTGGAATGACCAGTGCTTCACCATTATCCATAATATAGCAAATCGGCAAAAGCTGCACGCCGAGTTTGTCGGCGAGCGGCGTGACTTCGTCGAGATAATCCGCGACGCGATCCAGCGGCAGCATCAGCTCGCTGGTGAGCAAGTCGCCGCGCCGGCGCAGCTTCAATGGCTGGAACCGTTCTTCCCACAAAATGTGGCCGCCGTGGTGATCGACGACAACGCTGTGACCAAATTCCAATGCATATCTTTCAAAAGCGCGCAGCTCTTGTTCCTGAGCAAAAACGACGAGCAATGAATCGCGCTCCGGCATTCCATCTGGCTCAATGAGGGGTGTTTGCATAACTTCAGTTGTCGAGATTGCCGTTTCTGCCACATGTAAAGCCTTGAGATAAGGAGCGCTGAACGCTTCAACGTGCAACGGCCGAAACGCGACGTCATGCGCGCTCACCTCGTCACGCAATTTCTTTGCAAAATTCAGCGCCTGGCGAAACGATGAAAAACTCACCGCGACTGGAAACTCACTCGCTTCTCGCTCTTCGCCCTTCGCTCTTCGTGCTTCGCCAATGCGCAGCGTAATCTTGGTGATAATCCCATTCCGTCCATTCGTGCCGAGAAAGTTCGCCAGTTCGGGATCAGTTTTTGAAAGCGCTTTCACTTCTGCGGTGCCGGTGACGACTTCCAGCTTTTCAACAACGTTGCCGATGTGGCCATTCGAAAACGCAAACAAACCCGCGCCACCCTTGCCGGGATCACCGACGGAGCAGTAGCCGCCGATGTTGGCGTATTTATTGGATGGCCGTACCAGCAAAGTCAAGCCATAGTGCTGCAACTCTTCTTCGAGAGATTGAAAATCTACGGCGCATGAAACCGTCGCCAGTTTATTGGCCGGATCAATTTCAATCGTCTTCTCAAAATTGGCGAGATCAAGAATCAAACCGCCTTTAGTGGCGAGCGCGCCGCCGAGCGCCCAGGTACCACGCCCGCGCGGTGTGAGCGGAACTTTATGCTTCACGGCATATTGCACGAACTTCACCAGCTCGTCGCGATTCGTCGGCGTGCAAATACAATCCGGCTCCATTTTAAAAAGACGGCGCAACGTGCCCGGCAGCGCGGCGTAGTCGCGGACGTAAGCCGTGTTGCGCGAAAAATTATCGAACCGCAGCAGACGCGGAATCTCCCGTTCGAGAATTCCCAACTCGTCAACGAGTTGCTGAATTTTCCGGCGATGCTGTTGGAGGTCATATTCTGCTTGCGGGGTCGGCGCCACCCCCGATTTTCCGTTAAAGTCTTTTAAAGGAGAGTCGGGGTGATGATCCGGCTTTTGCCACAACGGATCGCTCTCGCGCTCTTTCCACCACAGATCGATTTGCCGGCTGAGATCGGGCGATGGCGTTTGCGTGCCTTCATTAATAAGCGCCATCATATCCTGCGGCGTCAGCCCGATTTCGTCATACCGCTTCCACTCTCCTCCCGCTTCTTCGATTTTAATACGCCCGGCGATGAGCGCACGCTTTTCCGGCGCGAGCTTGTTTTCGGGCTTGAGATTGGCGAAGCCGTTCATGCGGCCCAGCATGAAAAATTCTTGGCCATTGGGTTTGACGGCAAGCTTGGAGAAATCAAATTCTTTGCCGAGCTGATGGCGAAAGTCAGCGGAGCCGTTCGCGGGAGGTGAAACCGCGCCGGAAGCAACGTTTTCACCGCTCAAGCTGGACGGATCGGAAAATCGCGCGATTTCCCGATTATCGAAAACGGGCGAGGTGGTTTTGTCGTTCATAACGATTTGTGAAAGTTTGATAAGCTTGGCGTGGTAGATGAAAAGCGCGGCCCGGTGTGTATTTTCACAAAATAAAAAAGGCGTGCCGCCTACCGTACATGTTGTCGAGTCAAAGTTGGTGTAGACTTGCTTGCCTTATTCGTGATTACCTGCGTTTTTGCCAAAGAAAAACGGAGAAGGCGTCAAAAGCGCAGGGATGTGCCTAAGCTGAAAATGATGATAAAAAATATACCGCCATTGGCATAAAAATGCAAGTATTTTCTGAAAAAATTTTCAAACGCCTTAAAAAATTAAGGCGGAGAACTTTTGGCCTAATGTCCCGGAATGAGTCACTCTTTGCCTGTAATGCCTCATGGGGTAACCGCCCGGGCGCTGCAGCTTGCAAGAATGCCTACAAAGCGCCTGGGCAGTAGCCTCCTGCACCAATCTGAGGCATAACCTTGCCAACTCATGACTGGAAACATAACAATTTTATCACCACCTTTCCTTCAAACGCTTGACAAGCCGCTTGCGCAACCCCCCACTTTTTTTTCCGTATTGTCATATTTCGGGTGGTGAAAAACTTTGCAAAGCGCTTGACATTTCATTTTTTTCCAATTATTATTACAAGCCGGTAGTTATAGGCTGATTTTACCAATATCGTTAAGAAGGAGTCAGTTTATTATGGAGTGGCTAACCGATCCGCAATCGTGGGTGGCGCTGGTGACGCTCACGGTGCTGGAAATCGTTCTGGGTGTGGACAACGTCATTTTCATCGCCATCCTCGCTGGCAAGCTTCCCGAAGCGCAGCAAAAACGGGCGCGCACCATCGGCCTGGCGCTGGCGATGATCACCCGCATCTTGCTATTGTTCTCGCTGTTTTGGATCATTCGCCTCACCGCGCCGCTATTTACCGTGTTCGGCGAAGAGATTTCCGGGCGCGACATCATTCTTCTGCTCGGCGGATTGTTTTTAATCGCCAAAAGCACGCACGAGATTCACGACAAGCTGGAAGGTGAAACCGGTCATGCATCCGCGCGTGTCGCCGCTTCGTTTGCCAGCGTGATCGTGCAAATCGTGCTGCTCGACATTGTCTTCTCGCTTGATTCCGTGATCACCGCGGTGGGCATGGTTGATAAAATCGCCATCATGATCGTCGCCGTCATCATCGCCGTGGGGTTCATGATGGTGTTCGCCGGCGCCATCAGCGATTTCGTGCACCGCCATCCGACCGTCAAGATGCTGGCGTTGAGCTTTCTGCTGCTCATCGGCGTTTCGTTGATCGCCGAAGGCCTGGACCAGCACATTCCCAAAGGCTACATCTATTTCGCTATGGCCTTTTCCGTTTTCGTTGAAATGCTGAATTTGAGAATGCGCAAGCGCGACACGGCGCCGGTCGAGCTGCGCAAGCCTTATGTCGAAGAAAGCGGCGGAGACATGGCAAAGTAACTCGGGCCGATTGACGCGACAAGATAATTTTTTCCCGCAATGAACCGACCAATCAACTGAATGACTTAACATATTCACGGAGGAAATTATGCCAGGTAAAGCCAAGCGTGGTGCAAAAAAAACAAAACGCGCGGCCGGCAAAGCCAAACGCGCGGCCGGCAAAGCCAAACGCGCGGCCGGCAAAGCCAAACGCCCGGTCAGCAAAGCCAAACGCGCCGCAAGCAAGCCGAAAGGCGTCCAGCGCGTTCCCAAGGGTTATCATACGGTCACCCCGCATTTGGTGGTTAAGGGCGCCAATGAGGCTATGAACTTTTACAACAAAGCCTTCGGCGCGGTCGAGGCGCTGCGCATGCCCACGCCCGACGGCGCCATCATGCATGCCGAGATGCAAATCGGCGACTCGCGCTTTTTCCTAAACGACGAGATGATGGGCGCGAAATCACCACAAGCGCTCAGCGGCTCGCCCGTTACCATTCATTTATATGTTGAAGACGTGGACGCGTTATGGAATCAAGCCGTCGCCGCCGGCTGTCAAGTGACGATGCCACTAATGGATATGTTTTGGGGCGATCGTTATGGCATGCTCGTCGATCCCTTTGGCCATTGTTGGTCGCTCGCCAGCCATATTGAAGATGTGCCGCCGGAAGAAATGGGCGCGCGCGCCGCGGCCGCGATGGCGGCGATGGGTGGTGGCGAACGGCCGCAAATGTAAAAAATCACCGCGGAAAAATTTCGCCCACCGAGTTTTGCCGAAATCATAAGAGATCGGCGAGACTCGGTGCATGCGGCAATAATAAGCAAAATGCGCTTAACCGTTGACAACCCTCACACTTTTCGGTTACGCCGGCCGGCAAAAAATTTGGGCCTTCGCGCAAATGGCGTTTGCCCGTCCCAAACTCCGTCGGGCCGCGGGACTCCGCTTTTGGAAACTTCTTGGCAGCGGTTATGGCCGCGGCTTCAGCCTCCGCCCCAACTGGTCGCGCTATGGCTTGTTGGCAGTATGGGAAAACGCCGAGGCTGCAAAAAAGTTTTTTGAGACTTCTTCTTTAATACAAATTTATCGCCGGCACGCTGCTGAAATATGGACGGTGTGGTTGCTTCCCCTCGAAGCGCACGGCGCCTGGTCAGGTGTAAATCCATTTTTGCCGCTGATGACACCGCCAATTAACGGCCCGATTGCGATTCTCACGCGCGCGACAATTCGCTTGAGCCGTTTGCGTGCCTTCTGGAGCGTCGTGCCTGCGGCGAGTCACGCACTGGATGAAACAACCGGATTGCTCGCTTCGATTGGTATTGGTGAAGCGCCTTTCATCAGACAGGCAACTTTCAGCCTTTGGCGCAGCGTGGATGATGTGCAGGCGTTTGCTTATCGCACACCGGAACATCGCGAGGCCATGCGCCGCACTCGCGCGGAGAATTGGTATCGTGAGGAACTGTTCGCGCGCTTCGTGCCGGTGGCGTCGGAGGGAATGTGGGAGGGGAGGAATCCGTTGATTGACAAAAAAACAGTATAAACGATTGCAATGAGAATCCGCCACAATCCATCAAACCAGA
>JBOHQZ010000144.1:0-10517 GCA_050732275.1 bacterium | reverse complement strand
TACCAATATAGTGTGTTGAGATTCGGCAGTTCATCATACTTTTTGCGCAATTCGGCGGCGCGAAAACTAGTGAGGCCGATTTCAGCGAGACGGCTTAAGACCAAATCGACGCCATTTTCTGGCAAACGAAACAAGTACCGGCTGGTGATGATGAGGCTCGTCATGCCGGCAGTGGTTGGTATATGGCGCAGCAATGCTTGCAGAACTGCCGCTGCGGTTGGCTCCAAAATCGTATGACCGTCGCGGAAAACGGGAATCGTTTTGCCGTCTTTTCCGTCGTGGACAAAATTCTGCTCGAAGTCATCGCACAAAATCAGTGTGCGGTTTTCTTGTAATGGGCCGACGCAGAGCTTATGAATTTTCTCGGCCATTTCTTTTTTCTGGTCAAGAATAGTCAATCCCGTTGCATTTTGGGCACGCACAAAAGCCTCGCGCAATGCGGCATCGAAGGTGACTGCATCGAGGCGGCCATGCACGACCACTAGCGTGGTGTCTTTGTCGGAAAGCCGCTCGATCAGTTTCCCCGCCAAACAACTTTTGCCGAGACCGGTAGTGCCGTGCAACAGCACACCAACTTTGGGATTGGCCGGATCATCCTGGCCGTGACGCAATACGCGCAAGCCATCTTGAATTTGCCGTCGCCGGCCCACATAACCTGCGGTGAGAATTTTGACTTGAGTACCTGCAAGATAAGTGTGAGTCAACTTGCGCGCCGTGGGCTTGAGTTTCTGATTTGGCGTAACGAGCGGCGTGAAAGGAGTCGCATCAGCGAACAATCGCAAAAGCGGCCAGACGCTATTCACGGCCTTATGTTGTGCTTCTGATAAGGTACGGCGACACGCGAGAACTGCGGAGGCGAGATCGTTGCCACGACTCAATTCAAAATAAAGCTGTTTCGCGGCCTCGGTCGCGCCAAGATCGTATACTGGCCGTCCCCAACCGAGAACCGCCGGAATGCCTTCAGACACCAACTGCTGCGCATACGAGCCGGTCGCACGATTGGGATCGGCCTGTCCGGTTTGGCAACCAGCGAGAAACAGCACGGTGGGAGGGTTGAGTCGCAGCGTTCGCCACAACTCCTCCGGATAAACTTCATGTTTCCCGCCTTCATCATTTTCCATCAGAAAGAATGGCGCGCCGGATTGATCGAGGCCGGCATGGCCCGAAAGGTGGATGAGATCGAATTTTTCCGTCTTCAGTTTTTCGGCAAGCCCCTGAAGCGAGCCGGAATCTTCCACAATAATTTCGATCGGCAAGCCCTCGGTGGCGCGGAAAATGGCGTCTTCTTCCTTTTCAAAATCCAGCTCCGGCTCAACGTCGATAGCCGAGCAGGCCATGAATAGCAGTTTGAGCGGTCGATCTGCGGGCACAAGCTGGCGGTCGCGACCACGATCACCAACATTGCGAACGAGATGAATTTCACTCGGCAAAAGGAAGCGGCCATCATATAAAAGCTCAAACGGCAAGTCTTGCAGCGCTGTATCAAGCTCCAAACGCAGCACGAGTTTTTCACCGGCATGACGAGCGCGGTCGCGAGCTTGGGTGAGGTAGCGACCGTCACCATCAAGCAAGTGATAAAGCACCATGCCAAGCTCTTCGTTATATTGAAACGGCGCTTCTAATGCAATAGCAACAAGTTTGGGCAAGGCGCAAGTTGCAGGGGGAAAGTTGCAAGAAGGAGCAGTGTAAGTTAGCGTACACGCTTTTTTGTCGTCATGCAACTTGGCGGAGATATGAAGAGAAACGGACATGGCGTTCATCGCTAGAACAACTTCGTGTTAGAATTTCCGTCTATTTTTCAACTCAAACTTTCTTTTACCAGTTGTCCAAAAGCTTTCTTCCACTGATATCCTTCAGTCCAACTAATGTCGTTTCGGAGGTATCGCTTGAAAATCTCTACTGTCTCATCAAGCGAGAATAGATCAAGGCATTCTAGCTGCACACCCTTGTGTTTGTGGATGATTTGACATCTACATTCATGCCCAATGAACCTTGCAGCAAGATACTCTTCATTCGACCTAATCAGTTTGATAATATCAAGATATCTTGGTGTGCCACCTTGCGGATAAAACGCATGTTCCAGGTTGTGGTCGCTGGGATTTTTAAAATGCCCGATAGTATCACTTCGAAGAATCACGCTTTTGTCACTCCTTTATCTTTCGATGACGAGTTCCCTGCCACATCTTTTTGGGTGAAGCTGTGCATCACAATGGTTTGCAGCGAAAACGAAGCTAATGAGTTCACCTCCTAACAGCCACAGATTGTTTAAATGAAATTATAACACATATTCTCCACAACAAAATGGCGATGAACGCACTTCACTGCCCCAGCAGCTTCCGCAATCGTCGCGCCATGCCGCGCAACATGGCGTCGGCAAGCTCGACGTGCTCGGAGAGCAATGCCATAAAATGCTCACGCCGCAGGCGCAGCACCTTGCAGCCCTCGGTGGCTTTGGCGGTGTAGGATCGCGGTGAATCATCCACCAAAGCCCAGGCGCCAAAGGCCGCGCCCGGGCCGATCGTGATAATGTCTTCGTTGGCGTGCTGCAAAACCACCCGGCCACGCTCCAAAATATATGCGGCGTCCGGCACGTCGCCTTCGGAATAAATAATCGCGCCCTTGGCAATATGTTTCTCGGTCATTTGTTCCGCCACCAGCACCAATTGCTCGGAAGTCATTTCCGACAATAAATCGATACTTTCGAGCGACAACACTTTTTCAACTCTCGACTCCATCTTTCTTCCTTGTTAGACTTTGCTGCAACCACTCCGCCGCTTCACACATCAACGGGTGTGAGCTGTTCTTGAATTTTTCAATAAGTGACCGGTCGACAGTTTTGGCTTCAGCCAACGCATGGAGGGCGCAAGCCGAAAGCCAGGGATGATTCAGATCGAAAAGCGCGGCATACGCTTGCTCGGCGTTTTGTATTTTCAACTGCAACAGTTTTTCGCCTTCGTCAGCGACGTTTTCCAGGGCAATGTCGTCGATGAGCGGAAAGACGTGGTTTTTGGCTTCACCCTTCAACAGATTATCGAGAAATTCGATGGCGTGGGCGCGAACGCGCGGCTGGGTGCTGCGCAGGCCGCGATAGACGCCATCCATATCTTCGCGATCATACAGAAGTCCGAGCAGTAAAACCACCCATCGTCGCCGCTGTTCCCACTGCTCGCGCAGGGTGCGCCGCAATAATTTTTCAGCGCGCCCTTCCAATGCCCGGCCATTCGAGGCGCGATTGGCCAGATCGGCGGCCAACGTGCGTGAGATGGCCGCCAGACGAAAAGCCTGGCCGGCTTCGGCGAGCAGAATTTCGGTAATTTTTTCTGCCGGAAATTTCAGATTTTCACGCGGCGCGGCGCGGCGCAGATCGTCCAACGCGTAGAGAATCTGCGTTTTGAGCAGATTCTCGGCATTAGGAAATGCTGCGAGCAAATTGTCCACGGCGCTGCGAGTCGAAATCATGCCGAGAATTTTGGGAATACGCGCGCGTGCGGTGAACGCCTGCGCTTGGTCGTTGAGAATTTCGCTCAAATGTGGCACCACATTTTCGCCGCATAAGGCCAGCGCCGCACGCGCGGCGTGGCGTGTATTGGCGTTATCGAGGCCGTTCAAGAACAATGGAATGTGCTCCAAAAGCCGCAGGCGTGCTGCGGCGATCATCGCGGCGCTAACAACCGAAGCTTTGGGATCGCGCAGCAATCGTGGGAGATCGCTGCGTCGGTGCGGCATTTCAAGACGGCCCAGGCTGCGGGCCAGCGCGCGGCGCGCCATTTCAGCTTCCTCGGTGGTCTGTTCAAACAAGCTGTCCAGCATCGCCTCATCGAGCGCGGCTTCGGCTCCGGGGATGTCGCCGCTCAACGCCAAAGCCATAGTGACGGCGCGCAATTGTGGATTAGCCTCTGCAAGAAGACGGCGAAGCTGCTCGAGTTTATCCGGGGCTTGCTCGAGCAGATATTGCAGCGCCTCGCGGCGAATTTCCGGAGAGGCGCTTTTGGCGAGATTTTCCGCGGCTTGCAAAAACTGCGGGCCATGGTGGCGACGCAGATTGCGCAACGAAGCCGACACGACTTGCGGCGAGGGGTGATTGAGCAGCGAGGTAAAATAGCTGACCAGACTCGGCTCCTTGGCGTCTTCGGTTTGCGCCAGCGCGTGCAAGACCACGCGCTCATCCTGGCTTTGCATCGTTTCAAAAATCATCGTGCGCGCTGCCGCCTCGCTACCGAGCAGGTCGCTCGATGCCACGATCAGCGTACGTTTTTCCAGGCCAAGGCGAAATTCATTCACATACGCTTGGCGCAATCGCCACACCAGGAAGAGCCAAACCGCGACGAAAAACAAGTTCAGCACACTGGCGCCGCCGGGGCCTTGCAGCGGCCCATCGGCGAGCGTCAACAATAACACGCCGGCAAGTCCGACCGGCAGCCGGTCGGCGACCGTGTCGATGAATGGTTTCGTTTGATTTTTGACCTTGGGATTGACGGGAACAAACAGGGTTTCCAGCGACGACTTGAACGTAGAATAGCGAAAACATCCTTCCACGCCTTTCAACAGCAGCGCGGTCCACAAAACCGGTGTGATAAAAACGAAGATCGACGAGAGGAAAAAACCAATGGGCAATATGGCCAGAGCTGTAGCAATGCCAAAGCGCCGCAACAGAAAACCGGTCAGCGCGAGCTGCAGCACCAGCGAAATCATGCTGAAGTTGGCGAACCAAAAACCGAAAAACGAAGCCATCTTGTCGCCGTCGGGAACGCCGTTGGGCGCCAGCTCCGGATCGTTTTGCACGATGGCGCTGAACTGGTAATCGACAATCGTGGTGACGATCGACATCAATGCGATGGCGCCGATGATGAGCTGCAGGTAGCGTGACTGCGCGATGAGCTGAAATACCGAGGCCGGCCGATCCTCGTCTTCGGTTTGATTGCCGCGCCAGGCTTGCGCTTCTCCCCATCCGGCCAGATTTTGCAAGGCCAGCGCGCCGATTTGTATGGCGGCGCACACCCAAAGCAAATCAATGACGCGTCCGCCGAAATTGTCGATATACAGCGTCGTTAAGTATCCGCCGACAATGCCGCCAATAATCGCGCCGGATCCGACGATCGCAAAAAGGCGCTTGGCCTGGCGGGAATTAAAAATGTGATTGCACTGCAGCCACACCTGGCTCGGCGCGATGACCCCATACAGGCTCACCCAGATGTAAAAGAGATAGGGCATGGAGCGGCTGAGCTGGCTCGTCTGGAAAAGCCACCAGAACAGCGCCAGGCTTGCAACGATGACGATGGCGGCGGTGATGGTCAAACGTTTCAGGCTGGCGCGCGTGGAGTACCGCGCATACATCAGGCCGATGCCGCCGGCAACGATGGCCACGAGAATGAAAACATAAGGCAGTTGCGCGGCATCGAGTTTTTCCAGAAACAGCGCATTGCGCACCGGCCGGAAAATGACGAACGCCGTGGTCACCAAAAATGAAGCGCCGGACATCGCCAGCACGGCGTGCCATTCGCCGGCGCGAACGTCAAAGAAGCCCCGCAATCCTTTTAGATTTTTAAAAAAGGAAGTCAGGGTCTGTAGCGTTGCGGTGTAAGAAGAAGTTGAATTGGCCATGCGTCCTTTCGTAGTCCTGCCCCTTGTGGGGCACTTTTTAAAACACGCGCTTACTGCTTACAACAGCGACCCACAAGGGGTCGGGACTACGTCTAATTGAAAAGTTTATTTCTTTACGGATTTTTAGATTCAAGAAAACACCTCCGGAGTTTGCAATGACAACAAACAAATATAGTTTTTCAGCGCAAAAAAGCAAGCAGGAATTTGCCTGCCCTGGCTTCACTTTTCTATTTTTCACTACAGTCGGCCTGGGGATTTTTATTTCAACGCCGGCTGAGACGCAGCAACAAGCCATGTTCATTGCCTGGTTCTTTATGATCTTTCTGCTGCTGTTCGGCTTCCTGACGCCGATTGCCAACTTGCCGCTGGCATGGCAAAAAGTGACTTATCTCAATCCACTGCGTTATTACATCAACTTGCCGCGCGAGATTTTTCTCAAAGCGGCGCCGCTGAAATTCCTTTGGAATGAGATTGTGCCTTTAGGAGTGTCTGACTTGACAATTCTTGCGGCCAGCGCGTTGAAGTTTCATAAACGTGTGAGTTGATGATTTGGCTTGTTTGTGTGTCTTGGAATGCGTATATTATTACGCATTTCAATGCGCCGAAAAGGAGATGAAAATGAGCACTGTACGGCTGAATATAACGTTGCCAACCGATTTAGCGGCAAAACTGGATTCTTTGGCAGGTCCTAAAAGAAAAAGTTCTTTTGTAGCAGAATGCATTCAGCAGCGAATCTCGCACCTGGCTTCGACAGTCGTAGGATAAAAAATAATAGGCAAATGCCTATGAATCCTATAACTATAGCACCACGCGTAGATGGTGTCGTGTTACTACAAAGCTAAATGTCTTGTATGTCTACGATGATGTTGGGTTCTTTGATATTGAGGTTTTTGAGAAGTTCTTTTTGTTCGGTCGTTAACTCGGTCAACTGGCGAAACTTTTTCGCTTCGATCTGAAATTCGCCGCAGTGCAGGCGAGCCATTTCGCTGCGCACATGCGACCAAGTTTTTTGCGTTTTATGCTCAACGATGCGCGCCAACACTAAAGCCATGAAGCAGAGCAGAATATGACATTTGATGCGGTCGTCGCGGCTATGATAGTTGGGCCTTAACTCTAAAGTGGTTTTGAGCGTGCGAAAGGCTTGTTCCACATCATAGAGTTGTTTATGCCCTAACACGATATCACGAAGACTCAAAGTATCATCACTGGATTCCAATAAATATTTTCCATCGTAACGGCTTTCGCTGTGAAATTTTTCCTGATCAATTTTCAGACGGCCATCTTTGAGTTCGATGAGATATTTGCCATATAGACGATGTGATTTTAAGGCCTGGAGCGCTTTGTTGTCAGAAGATTTCTTTTGGCGATCGTTGAAGGGTTTGATTTTTTCTTCTAGCGTTTGAATGAGCTGTTTGCGCGTCTCTTCGGCGCGTTTCTGTTCTTGCGTGTTCTTCACTAGAACCAGGCGTTTGCGTTTGGCGCCGTCGCCAAGGACAATTTCTTTGGCAAACAGATGCTCGTCAATCGTCGTATAAGGGCCTTTATGACTCAAAGCATGTTCGGCGCGGGCTTCGCCGCTGCGCAATTTGCAGCCGGCAATATAATGGCCGCCACCGCGTTGCAGGTATTGCAAATTGGCGGCGGACGTCATGCCTTCATCATGCACAAAAATCACGCGGCTCAAACGCCAAGCCACTAAGTCCTTTTTCACTTGTTCGATGGTTGACATGTCCATGGTGTTCCCTGGGAAAACCCAGTGCTTCACCGGAATGCCGTCGCGCGTCACCGCGAGGCCGATAATCACTTGCGGCAAATCACCGCGTTTATCTTTGGAATAGCCATGTTTCTTAAGTTCCGATTCAACTTCAGTTTCAAAATAGGTGCTGGTGGTGTCGAACAAAATCAAATCCACTTCCAGATTCAATAAATCGGCCACCGCCCAGTAGACTTCTTGTTCGATGGCGGCTTGGTGCGCCAGCAGAAAATCCATGGCCCGATAAAGCACTTGAACTTCTAAATTCTCGATGCCATTAATGAAGACGTCTTTTTCAATCCACTCTGTAATCGACAGCTTACTGGAAGGCGCCAAGCACCGATTGGTCACCATGGCAAAAATCGCCTGGCTGATCGGCGTCCGGTACTGTCGTTTGGTGACGCGTTTTTCCAACAGGTCACTGAAATGAAGTTGTTGCCAAAGCGCCGAAAGCAGGTAAGCGCCACCGAAAGAACGCGTCCAGTTCCATTTAAAGCTACTGCCGCGATGCTTCAACAGCACCTGGGATTCAAGGGCGTCTTGCGGCGGCAGAAACCGCGAAATACTTTTGACGAGTCGTTTGAGCTGTTCAACGTCAAGGTCTTCGATTCGGCCAAAATTATAAAGCACCGTTGCCTTGGCGTAGCCCTTTTTGCTATCGCGCTCGTTATGCGCGAGCTGGACGTAGGTGGCTTTTGAGCCGTCCTTATTTTTGCGCGAAATCGTTCGGATGTACATGTCTACAAGATAGCAAGAAAAATTTTTGCAGTCAAGAGGCTATGCACAAAACGTATGCCTACAGGTTTCGCGGGCTGGAACGCTGAACCGTGCGCAAATCGGCCTTTTTTTCAATAAATTGACCCTATAACTGTCGAAGCCAGGTCGCAATTAGAACAACAAAAGCTCAAAAATCTTTTGATAGAAGGATACCAAAGTACGAAAGCAGAAAGCCTGGCTTTGGCGAAAGAGTTTGAGGCTATTGATTTAGAGGGTTGGGATGAATATTAAAAGAGGTGAAATTTATCTCGCGTCTCTTGATCCCGTGATTGGGAAAGAAATTGCCAAAATTCGCCCTGTGGTGGTAATTTCAAATGACATCAAAAACACTCACTCTGGTACGGTCAGTGTTTTGCCTATTACCTCACAGAAAATAGAAAAGATTTACCCTTTTGAAGTTTTCTTGCCTAAAGGCACCGGAAATCTTCCTAAAGATTCCAAGGCAAAAGCCGGCCAGATTCGCACTGTTGACATGACGCGACTTATTTCTCGAATAGGTCACATTTCCGATCAAGACATGGCCAGAGCTGAAATGGCCATTAAGCTACATCTTGACTTGCGATGAAAAACAAAAATCAATGATCTTCGGCGTGGCCTGGTTCAAGCCGTAGCACGGTAATTTACTTATTTAATCGGGGTGAAAAAGTGGTGGGCGGCGGCGCCCGTCAACAATCGCGTGAATGATGATGTGGTCGCCCTCAATCTCATAAAAGATTTGATAGACCCCGACCAGAATACGGCGGAATTCGCCCTCAACGCGGGGAATTTCTACGCGCAGCCATCGTTGTGGAGAATGCTCCAGTTTCTCAATTTCTTCAAAAACTTTTTCCTCAAATTCACGCGCCACCTTTTCTGAGCGATTTTCCAGAAGATAACGGCAGATTTCTTTCAGTTGGGCGATGAATTTGGGAGAGACTGTGAAGTGAACCACAAGCCGAGTTCCTCCCTCGCTTCCTCGAGTGATATGCCTTTTCCAGCGATGATTTGTTCACGGCTTTCGAGTATGCTAGCTCGAACATAAAGTTCGAGCATAATATCCTCCAAAGTGCAATCCTCCGGCAACTCATCCAAAACGCCGCGCACGATCGCTTTGGCGTTATGATTAACCTTATTTGTGGTAGCAGATAAGACGGAATTTGCCATGTTTATCCCTATTGGGTATGTGTTATGACTAAAAAATTATGCTAACTCGTCCTTTTCTTTCCAAGATATATTGCGAAAATATTTGATAAAAAGCAATAGCGAAAATCATTCTCTACGTCCTATTTTGTTGCAGCCACTGAAGTTTCCTCCACCTTCTCTTGTCTCCCCTGCCGATACGCCGTCCCCATCACCCAATCCCCAATCGGAAACGTGATGTTGAAATTGTAATCATTCATCAGCGCGTGATTGTGATGAGTCTGGTGATGCCGCTTCAACGCGCGGATCAACGGGATTCGGCCGAGCTTATTGCTTTCCGGCAAATGATACAGCAAGTGCATCCATTCATAAAGGAGAAAATAGCCGACCGCCGTGATGAGAAATAGGCCGGCGACGTTGCTATTCGTGAGATACCAGGTGAGAAAAAACACCGGCGAGGCCAAACCGAAGAGCAGAAAGATCACCCAAAACGGAAAGAACACCAGATAGGCTTCCTTACCGGAATCAAAGCCCATCTGGTCATGGGGAAAATATTCGTGGTGCGTCAGCGTGTGGCGCTTGAAAACGAGATCGAGCAAGCGCTTGCGGTTGTGCATCGGCCCGCGATGGAAATTGTACTCCATGAAATTGGCAAAGATGAACACCGCCGGAATCGTCAGCCATTCGAGCGGGCGCACGTTTTCCAGCAGCCTCGTCGAATAGTAAATGGCAACGGCTCCCAGCAAGTTGGTGAGGCCAAAGAAAATATAAGGATTGTAAAAGGAAGGAATGCCGCGCTGAAGTTGCTGGCGACTTTTGGGCCGATTAGTCGGGGAAGATAATTTTATAGCCATCGCATTTCCTCACAAGTTGCAACAAAAATTAAAGACAGCAATAAAATAAGGCTTCAAACAATGCGAGTTGCGTCTATGCCTTCAAATATAATCTCAAACTGCAACGGGTGCAAGCTTTTCTTGCCGCAATGCCTCAGCTACAGGTGGACCGTCCGGACGCCGAGCTTCGAGAACTCGCCAGAATCGCGCATGACAAAGCGTCCGGACGGTGTTTTAACCAAAGACCGCCCGTTGCCGCAAAAAGTGCTTGATTTTTTTAAACGAACTTATTAGATTGAAATACTTTAGCCTAAGCTAATGAATATTTGAATTTGGAGGTTAAGATGATAAGAAAGTTGTTGCTCTCGGCCTTTTTAATGAGTGTTATTGTGGCCGCAGGGTGCTCGAAAAAAATGTCCGAAGAACAGCTCTTC
>JBOHQZ010000143.1:0-10552 GCA_050732275.1 bacterium | reverse complement strand
TCAACTGACAAGTTGAGCTTAGCGCGTTGACTGGCAAATGGCATCGGTTCCTCCTCTGGTTGAGTCGGAACCTAATATACAACTTTCAAAACTCTATTGCAATGTTAATTTGGAAGCGATCTACTAGGCGCTTTGTCGAATGTATACCTGCTGGACGCCGGACACGTGGCATTGGCATAGTAAACTTATTCGGATCAATCGTTTTTAATAATTACCTTGTAAAACTAAATTTAAGTTTGTATATTTATATTGTAATTTCAACTTCTAACTATAGAGATTTGACAACATGGAGCGCTTAATCACGAAAAAACTAATTGACTGGAAAAATCGGCCCAACCGAAAGCCACTTATTCTTCGCGGTGCGCGCCAAGTCGGCAAAACACACACGGTGTTGGATTTTGGCCGGAATTATTTTAAAGGCAACGTCCATCGCATTGATCTTGAAAAGCACCCGGATTGGCATCGCATTTTTGACAAAGATTTGGCTGCTAATAGAATCTTGTCCGAACTTGAAATTCTCTTGAACGCCCGCATCACTCCGGGCGCGGATTTGCTCTTTATCGATGAAATTCAGGCTTGTCCGCGCGCCATCATGGCGCTGCGGTATTTTTATGAAGAACTTCCCGGCCTTGACATTATCGCCGCCGGTTCGCTGCTTGAATTTGCCATGAAGGATATTTCTTTTCCGGTTGGCCGCGTTCAAATTTTGAACATGTTCCCGATGAGTTTTCCGGAATTTTTACATGCCGCCGGCAAAACTTTGGCGGCGGAAACCGTGCTCGCTCCCACAGCCCGGCAACCTGACACGATTCACAACATGCTGCTGGATGAACTGCGCCGCTATTTTTTTATTGGCGGCATGCCGGAGTGTGTCAACACATTCGTTCAAACTGGCAAGATCAGAGACGTCTTTGAAGTGCAGGCGGATTTGGTCAATACCTTTCGCCAGGATTTTTCAAAATATGCTCCTTATTCCGATGCGCGGTGCCTGAACGCAGTTCTGGCCGCAACCGCAAAACATGTCGGACACCAAATCAAGTATTCACAATTGGCCGAGGGGTTCAGCAATCCAACGATCAAGAAAGCGTTTGATTTGCTCTGCCTGGCACAGGTTATACGAAAAGTGCCGGCAACCTCACCGGCGGGCTTGCCTCTCGGTGCCGCAGCTTCGGAACGAAAATTTAAAGCGTTGATGCTCGATGTCGGGCTTATGCAGCATTTATGCGGCATGCCCGTTGATATCGAATTTGCGAAAACCGATTTATTGAGCATTTATCAAGGCGCTTTGGCAGAACAGTTCGTCGGCCAGGAGCTGGTAGCTGCCGGACAAAGCGATCTTTACTATTGGGCGCGCGAGGCCAAGAGCAGCAGCGCCGAGGTTGATTATTTAATCGTGCAAGCCGGCAAGATTTATCCGCTCGAAGTTAAAAGCGGCGCTTCCGGAAAATTAAAAAGCCTGCATCTGTTGCTGCAGAATTATCTCAATTGCCCGGCCGGTTACGTTTTCTCCTCGGCCCTATATTCCGAGTTGCCCGAACAGAAACTCATTTTTCTGCCGCTTTATTATGCCTTTCAAAAAGGCCGTTTGGATTAGTCTCGCGTCGGTACACTTTTTCAAAAAAGCCGGACTTGCAGGAGAGATATTTTTGCTCAATTGCAAATTCGGCTTTGTATTTTGCGTTACGCCTGACGTTTTACATCTCGACGTGTCCACCACAGCGTTGCGTTGAGGCGATCACTTTGCGCGCTGCCAATCCAAACGGCGAGAGGCCCGCCATTTTGAGATCAAGCGATCAACGCAGGGCTTCACCGTTTTTTTGAATGTGCGCACATCCTTTACTTCAGCGGAATCGCTGGAAAAACTCGCCTCCTCGCTGCGCGCCTCATCTGCCCAAACGATTTCGCCAGTGCTCGTGTCAATGAGTCTGGCATTTATAGCTGCTACAAAAGCTCTCCCTTTTCCAGAACGTTTATCCGTGACGCCGTACTCGGTGAGTGCGCCCGCCAAAATGTAGTTGACGCCCAAGCTTTTGCCCAGCGCTATGGCAGTGCTCGGATCAATGTCACCCGAGAGCGTGAGCTGCTGAGTGGCTGCCGTGGTCTCAAGCTCCTTGCGATCCATCACACTAAACCTTTTGGCCTTCATCAGCTCAGTGACAAAAACATCTTGCATCGCCTTCATCAATTCGGTGACGAAAACATCCTGCGCCGCCTCGGCGCCGCCGTGATACCACCATTGGTTGTCGGCCTTATTCTTGAATTCGAGCACGGCAATTCTTGGTTTGTCTTTGCTCGCCTGTTGCGCTTGGGCCGCCAGCGCAAAACACAGCGCCGTTATCAGCAAACAAATTTGCGTGAAGCGTTTCATGTTGCTTCCTCCTTCAGTTTAATTTGGCTTTTAAAGAAAGCCGGACCTGCATGAGAATCGTTTTGGTTTATTTGCAAGTCCGGCTTCACGTTTTACGAATTACGTTTTACGCCTAATTCTTCGGTTTCTCGCGGTGCGTCGTTTTCTTCGCCTTCACCGTGGTCTTCGTGCCATGCTCCGTCTTCGTCGTTTTCTTCACGCCCTTGACCGTCGTTTCTTTGCCGGTCTTGGGATTGTGGACTTCGACTTTGCCGGCTTTGACTGTGGTGGTTCTTTCGTTGCCGCCACGCGTGACGCGCGTCTGCTTTTTCACCAGCGTTGAAGAAGAAGCGTGGTAATTGACTTTTGTAACCCGCGTAACGCGAGTGGTGTGCGAGACGTGAAACGTCGTGCGCGTCGTGAAGCGAACCGTGCGCGTGCGATAGACATTGATATGCACCGCGCGCCACGGATGCCACCAGTTCGGATAAAATCCAAAATAGAACGCCGAGCGAAACGGATGATAAACCGGCCGGAACATCCAACCGAAAATCGGCCACGGATGCACATGCACTTCCACCGGCGCGATGTAGTAATCGGCGCCGTAAATGACCTCATTGCCGCGAATTTGCATGTTGTAATCTTCCTCGCCGTTTTTCTCCACTTCGATGGTGGCAACGTCCTGAAATTCGTTTTCACCGAGCGGCACTTGCAGAACGATCACGCGCGCGTCGTCGGAAGCTTCTTCCATCACGCGAATGAAATCCACGTCGTCGTTATCATCGAGATCGAGATTGTTGACGCCAATCTCCGGATCGTTGAGCGACTTTTCAAAATCTTCTAAATCCTTTGCATCTTTGAACAGCTCGGCCACCGCTTGCAAATCCAAACCATCCGCCGCTTCCGAGCTCGGCGCGACGACGGTGACGTCTTGTGAATAAACTGCGCTGTTCAGAAAACTTGTTGCACAAAACAGCGCGGCGAGAATGCTTGTTTTGGGTTTCATCGGTTCTCCTTTTGTTGTTGGTGCAAAGTCGGACTTGGGCAGCGATATTTTGTGAAATTTGAAGACTTGCCAAGCCCAAGTCCGACTTTACGTTTCGTCTCTTGCTGTTTTCTTTTTGCCTTTTGCTTTTTGCCGTTTCATTGCGGCGGATACTTCGCCAAAATCTTCGCGATCGTGTCGTCGATTTTTTCTTTGGCGATCGATTCGCTGGCTTCGCCTTTCGCCCAGCCGCGCCAAACAAGTTCTCTCTCTTTGGCATCAACTAAATCCACCACGACCGTGCCCTGTTGATATTTTTGCACGGTGGTGTACGTGCCGACGCGACGTCCGTAGCGGCCATAGCGATAGCCGTAAGTGTCCACGTCGATTTTGTCCTTGACATTCGTGTGATACGCCACGAGCAAATCTGGCTTACCGGCAGCTTGCTTCTGCAAGCCTTTGGCAATGAGTTCCTGCTTGATGGCCGCTTCAATGCGTTTATTATTCAACGGATTGCCGGTACGATGCGGCATAAAATCAAACGTCTTATACTGCGCGAAATTCGCGTTCGCGTCAAAATCGGATTTGACGGCGACCGACGAACAACTGATGAATCCGCCACACAGCAGCAGACACAGGGTGAAACGTAACGCTTTCATGGTTTTGTCCTCCTCGTCAGATTTAATGTTAAGGTTTTGCTTGTACTGTCAAAGTTGATTCATCTCTGCCTCTGTCTTTTACAACGCACATGCCATCTTTGACTATTCTTTAAAATGATCCTAAATACAAGAAATTCTTGAGCAAAGTGCCAGTGTACAAAAATCCGCCTGTATGGCCGTTTGTACGATTTAGTTCAAAAGGGCTGGCCGAAGCGTAGCACGAAGCAATGTCGAAAAATAAAAAAACCGGATTTTGCCTTACACAAGGAAAATCGGGGCTTTGGCCTTTTAACCGTTTTCGAGGTGGGCTTTTATCGCGAGGTCTTTTCAATCCCCAGTTTTTTCATTCGCGCCAACAGCGTCGTGCGATTGAGGCCGAGCAATTTTGCCGCGCCGTTTTGGCCTCCCACGACCCCATTTGTCTCCTTCAGAGCTTTCAAGATGTGCAGGCGTTCGGTTTCCTCAAGCGTCGAAATTTCCGTTGCAGATTTTAAAGGTTGTGGCGTGATACCGATGTGTTCTGTTTGCAGCTCATCGCCGTCGCACAAAATCACGGCGCGCTCGAGAATGTTGGCCATCTCGCGAACATTGCCGGGCCAATGATAACGCGTGAGCCGCTCCATCGCTTCGGGAGCGATGCGCTCGACACGTTTTCCCATGCGGCACGCGAATTTGCCGACGAAGTGATTGGCCAAAATTGAAATGTCTTCGCGGCGCTCGCGCAAGGCCGGCAGATGAATCGGAAAGATGTTCAAGCGGTAAAACAGATCGGCACGAAAAGTGCCGTGCTTCACGGCCTCATCGAGATTGCGGTTAGTCGCGGCAATCACGCGCACGTCGACCTTCAGCGTTTGCGAGCCGCCAACGCGCTCAAATTCCTGGTCTTGCAAAACGCGGAGAAGCTTGGCTTGCGTTTCGAACGGCAGCTCACCGACTTCGTCAAGAAAAAGTGTGCCGCCATCCGCCAGCTCAAAGCGGCCTTTTTTGCGTGTTGTCGCGCCGGTGAATGCGCCTTTCTCGTGGCCGAAAAGCTCGCTCTCGATCAAACCGGCGGGCAAGGCCGCGCAATTGACTTTGATCAACGCGCTGTCTTTGCGGCGGCTGGAAGTGTGAATCGCCCTCGCCACCAGCTCTTTGCCGGTGCCGGTCTCGCCGGTCACCAGAACTGTCGAATCGGTCGCCGCGACTTTTTCGATATTCTGAAAAACTTTTTTGATGGCGGACGAAGTCCCAACAATCTCCTCGAAGTTGTGTGCGGTTTTGATTTCCTCCTGCAAATAGACGTTCTCGGCCTGCAGCCGGTTTTTCAATGCTTCCACTTCGCGCAGGGCTTTTTGCAGCGCCTCTTCCGCGCGTTTGCGCTCCAATTCGGCGCCGGCGCGCGCAGCAAAAATCTTCATGATCGCCAGACCCGGCGGCGGTTTCGTGGCCATTGGCTGGTCGTGCAAAATCGCCAGGTGGCCGATGATATGGCCTTTGGAATCATGGATCGGCACGCCTAAATAAGATTCCATTCCGGCTTCTTTTGGAAAAGTGTTGTACAATTTTTCCGGATGGTGGTAGGCTTGGCCGGCAATGACTTTTTCACACGGCGTGCCTTCCAAAGCGTAAGTAATATTTTCGCAAATATTGTCGTTTTCCAAAAACGAAACGGTGCGCACCGCAGTTCTAGCGGCGTCCGTGCATTCAGCCACGAAGGCGTAGCGAACGTGAAAAGCTTCAGCGAGATGCTTGACCAGCGAGTGAAAAAATTCCGTGCCGGTGACCGCGGCTGTTCCTGCGGTGATGGCGCGCAATTCTTTTTCGGTTTTGGTGCGTTCGGCAATTTCTTTTTGCAATTTGGCATTGGCCTCCGCCAGCTCCGCCGTCCGCTGCTGCACGCGAAGTTCCAATTGCTCGCGCGCTTCCTGCAAACCCTGCTGCAGCTTCCGAATCGTCAAATGCGCCGTGACCCGCGCCAGCACTTCTTCGTGCTGAATCGGCTTGGTGATAAAATCGACTGCACCGGCGCTAAAGCCTTTGACTTTTTCCACCGTCTCGGAAAGTGCGGTCATAAAGATCACCGGAATGTCTTTTGTAGACACCTCGGCTTTCAGCCGGCGGCACGTCTCAAAACCGTCGATTCCGGGCATCACCACGTCCAACAGCACGAGATCCGGCATACCAAAATGCACCTGTTCAATGGCGCTTTCGCCGTCACGCGCCACCAAAACTTTGAACCCAGTGTCGCTCAAATAATCGATCAGCACGGAAATGTTGCTGGGGGTGTCATCGACGATGAGCACGGAGGATTTGTCATTAAGAGATGCCATAATGATCTTTGAGCTATCTTTGGACCGTTCGATTCTTTTCATAAAAGATGCAAAAAAATCGGCCGTTGTCAAGGCTTTCTTTGACGAGTAATTGGGGACGATGAAAATCGCTATTTTATATTACTTGCCCAAAAATCGGTAGACAAATTTGAATCCGAATGGTATATTTATGGCATTGGCTCAGTTACAGGTAGGTAGCGCCCCGCCTCGCGGGGCAGCCGGGATGACCAATGTCACTAACTTTTCAAGAAAAGCAAAAAACGTATACAAAGACAAGAAGACTCGCAAAGATATTTTTTGCAAGATGATTGTGACAAAATAATTAAAAAGCTTTTAAATCATTCCAGTTGGAGGATGTATGGAACAACTCACTCACGAAAAGATGCTTGAAGCAACACGAAGGCATGATGCCGCCTACGACGGCAAATTTTACGTCGGCGTAAGAACAATGAAGATTTATTGTCTTCCCTCTTGCAAAGCAAAGCTGCCTCTCGTCAAGAATATCGTATTTTTTCGAGATCGCGAAAAAGCCACCGCTGCAGGTTTTAGAGGATGCAAACGATGCAAAGCCGAATTATTTCCGAATGCTTCACCCGCATGGCTGGCGGAGGTTCTTTCTTTCATGAAGAAAAAAAGAACCGCGAAGATCGACGTAAACAAACTTGTTGAGCTAACCGGCGTTGATATTTCCACCATCAGAAGATACTTCAAATCTCGATTTCAGTCTACGCCGATGGCATTCCATCGGAAAATGCGGTTGGCTCGCGCCAGAAAAATGATGGAAGAGGGAGCCGACTATTTGACCGCAACCTACGAATGTGGATATGAATCTGCCAGCGGATTCCGTGACGCATTCATTAAAGAATATGGCCTTCCACCAGGGAAATATTATGCAAATAGAACAAATCATTTCTAAGGATTTGGAAAGCCCTCTGGGCAAGTTAGTCATCGGTGCTACTTCCAAGGGCTGTTGTCTTCTTGAATATCAAGATCGGGGCGGTCTTGTCAAAATCCAGCACCGCATCACGAAGCAGTATAAATTGGAAATGGAGAGGGGAACAAATGTGTTTTTGGAGCAGCTTGAATCGGAGCTGGATCAATATTTCAAAAGATTGCGGCAAAATTTTTCGGTGCCGCTTGACGTTCGCGGCACACCCTTTCAAAGGGCGGTTTGGGAACAACTTCTCAGCATTCCTTATGGCGAGACGAGAACTTATGGTGAAATCGCCAGGTTGGTTGGGAAGCCCCTGGCCGTTCGAGCCATAGGCCGGGCGAATGGTGACAATCCCTTAGCCATTGTGATTCCCTGTCATCGCGTTATTCAGCATGATGGGAAATTGAAAGGCTACGGCGGCGGCTTATGGCGGAAAGAGCATCTTCTGACTTTGGAAAGTCGCCAATCCTCTCGCCGATGAGGTGATAGAGCAAAAAATTGTATTGACATTCGCCAAATTTCTCCCGAAATTAATTTCACAGGCAATCAAATAAGCCCAATTCTATAACTTCGCGGGGAATGTGGATGGAGCAAGATAGTCCGTGGAAGGATGTGGTGGAAGACTTGTTTGAAGCGTTCTTGTTTTTCTTCTTTCCCGACAGCCATAAAGAATTTCCGGAGCGAATGTTTATCTACTATTATCGCATCTTTGACAAATTTCGCAAAGCTGTGATTAGCTTGGCGGTTTTGACCGATGACAATCCGAAATTTCGACCGAACGAATATTCTCGCGCGATCTGCGGATGCGAGGTGATTTTTCGTTATCCCTTGGTCAAGATTATCGATTACCGCGATCGCCTGGCAGAGTTGGAAGCCAGCCCGCATCCGTTTGCGATCATTGTGAGGGCCTATTTAAAGGCCCTCGAAGTTGCTGGAAACGTCAAAGAACGATATACTTGGAAAAAGCGCTTTCTGCTCGAGCTTTACCAGCGGGCATGAAGCATGAAACGCGGCTGGCCATTTTCAAGTTTATTGATTGGATTATGGCTTTGCCGGAAGAAATGGATGCAGAACTTTACAAAGAAACCGAAATATTTGAGGAGACCACAACAATGCCATACATGACCACTCCACAACGAATTGATATGAAAAGAGGGCTTGCGAAGGGAATAGCGACTGTGCTGGAGCTCAAATTTGGCGAGGCTGGCCAACCTTTGAGTGAGCGCACCAACAAGCTGATTTACAAGATAAAACCCCCGGAAACCTTCGAAAAATTGATGGAACAACTAAAATACGCCCGGAGTTTGGCGGAAGCCGAAAAACTTTTTGACGAAGTCGAATCGCAATACCAGGAAGTTATTGTATAAACGGCTTCACTAGTTCCCGAATCTCCTTCATCCGATACTCTTTGGCCAAGCGCCGCAGCTCGCCGGCAAACGGCTTGAATTGATCGCCAAGCTGCTCAATGCTCTCCACACGCTGGAGAATGCCTTTGATGTCACCCATCATCGCCAGGTCGAGCAGCGCGGTGGCTTCTGCGGCGGGTGGCCCAACAAGAGGAGCAGCGGCAACGGGGGCATCGTGTTTCGCCCTTTCTCTTTTTGCGCTTTCTTCGTAAACCCACTCCAACCCCAAGTGCATCCGCAATTGTTCCGATAAATTTTCAGCGCGTATCGGTTTCGGAATAAAATCGTTGCAACCGGCCTCCAAACTATGCTGGCGATTGTGTTCGAACACGCTCGCCGACAACGCGATCACGATCACATTTTGCAATGCCGGTGTTTGGCGAATGCGCCGCGTCGCTTCAAAGCCGTCCATTTCCGGCATGACCAAATCCATCAAAATCAGATCGGGCTGCCACGTTATGGCTTTGCTCACGCCTTCACGGCCGTCGGCGGCCTCGCGTAAATCAAAGCCGAGCGGCGCCAACAGATTCACGATCACGGCGCGATTTTCGGGTTTGTCATCTATGACCAGAATTTTTCGCGGCGCGCCTTGATAGCCGATAATGGTGCGCTCGCCAATCGGCGCGACAATAGCTCCGCTCGGAATTTCGTGCAAATTCAAATCCACCCAAAACACACTGCCTTGTCCTGGCGCGCTTTTTAGTTTCAGCTCGCCGCCCATCATGCGTACCAGTTCGCGGCTGATCGTCAATCCCAAACCGGTGCCTTCAATGAAATGGCGGTCGTCGCTTACTTGATGGAACGGCTGGAAGATCGTTTCCCAATGTTCCGGCGCAATGCCGATGCCGGTATCTTCAACCTGAAAACGAATGAGCGTTTGGTTTGGAAGGGTTTCGTGATACCCGACTTTGAGCGCCACGCTGCCATGCTCGGTAAATTTGATCGCATTGCCGAGCAAATTGATGAGCACCTGCCGCAATCGTTGCGCATCGCCGCGCACCGCAACTGGCAGTGGTGAAAGCATCTCGTAAACAAAGATGAGGCCTTTTTGCTCGGCGCGCGCGCGGAAAATTTTGACGAGGCCGTTGAGAAATTCCGGCAAATTGAAATCAGCCACGCGCAGCGCCATTTGCTGGGCTTCGATTTTTGATAAATCCAAGACCTCGTTGATCAAGCCCAACAAATGCTCACCGCTCTTGTGCATGATCGCAATGCCTTCCTGCTGCGCTTCGCTCAGGCTCTTGTCACGCTTGAAAATTTGCGCGTAGCCGAGAATGCTGTTGAGCGGCGTGCGCAGCTCGTGGCTCATGCGCGCGAGAAATTCACTTTTGGCGCGATTGGCAGCTTCGGCAGCATCCTTCGCTTGGCGCAGCGCTTCTTCCATACGCAGGCGCTCTTTGATTTCTTTCGTGAGCAGCTTGTTGGCTTCGGAAAGCTCGTGCGTTCTTTCCTCCACTCGCAGCTCGAGCTCATCGTGGGCCTTTCGCAGCTCCACTTCGGCGCGCTTGCGCTCGGAAATATCCGAGACCATGGCGAACGTGTACATGAAGCGGCCTTCGCTATCGCGCACCGCCGAGCACACCGTGATAGCCCATATCACCTCGCCATTCTTTTTGCGATAGCGCTTTTCAATACGGAACTGCGCACGCTGTCCTTGCACCAGCTCGCCAAAAATTTTCTTGCTCTCCGCCAAGTCTTCGGCAAGTGTGATCTCTTTAAAAGTCATGGCGCGGAGCTCGTCTTCACCAAATCCTATCATATCCGCGAAAGCGCGATTGACTTGCAAGAACTTGCCTTCCGCATTATTAATCGAAATTCCAATCGGCGCCGACTCGAAGAGCGTGCGGAAACGTTCTTCGCTTTTCATCAACTCCGCTTCCGCGCGCTTGCGCTCGGTGATGTCGCGGAT
>JBOHQZ010000142.1:0-10578 GCA_050732275.1 bacterium | reverse complement strand
GGTCGGTGCCTAATGAAATTTGACGATCAAAATCGGTAATGTGCAAATTATAACTCATCCCCTAAATCCCCTTCTCTTAAAAAGAGAAGGGGACTTTCAGAGCTTCAAATCCGCTTCTCCCCTTCTCTTCCCAAGAGAAGGGGGCAGGGGCATGAGTTAGGGCCGAAAAACATTATCGAACTTGAAAGTCAAATTTCATAAGGCACTACTACGAAACCGCCAATCCGCGACTCCATGTTGCTAGGCAAAGTCGTAATGCAATTCCCGCTCCTCATCGATTGTCACTTTCAGCTTCGCCGGCGCTTTGCCTTCAGCGAGAAAGCCGAGCAGCCTGGCGGAGATATCGGGAGCGAGGTTGCGGTCGATGATGGCGTCGATGTTGCGCGCGCCCGTTTCCGCGTACGTGCAGAGCGCCACGATTTCGTCAATCACCTTTGGATCGAATTCCACGGCAAGCTTTTGATTGTCTGCGAGGCGCTTGGCCATGCGGCCCAGCTTCATCTGCACGATTTGATTCATGATCCCGGCGCCCAGGGGCAAAAACACAATGGGCTTGACGCGACCCAGAAATTCCGGACGAAAATAGCGGTTGAAATAGGGCCGCAGCTCATCCAGCAGCGCCTCGGGATCCGTCATGCCTTCATTGTATTTCTCGAACAGCACTTCGGAAGCGAGGTTCGAGGTCATGAAGATGATCGTGTTCGAAAAGTTGATTTGGCGCCGATCAGCGTCCTGCAACATGCCGCGATCGAAGACCTGCATGAACAAATCCTTGACCGAGGGATTGGCCTTTTCCACTTCATCGAGCAGCACCACACAATACGGCCGGCGCCGCACCGGCTCGCTCAACGCGCCGCCTTCGCCATAGCCCACCAAACCCGGATCCGCGCCGATAAGCCGCGAGGTGTTGTACTCGTTTTGATACTCGGTCATGTTCAGGGTGACCATAAAGCGCTCCTCGCCAAACAACGCTTCGGCCACCGCGCGCGACAGCTCGGTTTTGCCAACGCCGCTAGGCCCAACGAGCAGGAAGACGCCGATCGGTCCCTCTTCTTTTTTCAGGCCGACTTTCGCGCCGCGAATGACATCGCAAATCTGCTTGATGGCATGATCTTGTCCAACCACGCGTTTCCGCAGCTCATTTTCGAGGCTCAGCAGGGTGGCCATCTCATCGCGATTCATGTTGCCGGCGGGAATGCCGGTCCAGGCTTCGATGACTTCCGAAACCGTTTGCGCCGTGACGTCGGCAAAGACTTGGGGGTGCTCACCTTGCAGCGCCGTGAGTTGTTGCTTCACTTTCGCCAGGTCATCTTCGAGCTTGCTGTTCTTTCTTGAGATGTCGCTTTTTGCATCTTTTCCCTTCGGTGAGAATTTTTGTTTTCGCAGCTCCATCAATTGTTTGGTCAGCTCGACCTCTTGGTTCCAGCGCTCTTCATTGGTTTTAATTTCGGTTTCGAGCTTGGCCTTGCTTTCTTGCAGCTCCTGCAATCTGGCGCCGTGATCGCCGATATTCAAATCCTTGTCTTTTTGCAGTGACTCCATCTCTAAAATGATGGATTTGAGGCGGCTAATCGCCAACTCTAAGCTTGGCGGCTTGCTGGAGAGCGACATCTTTACACGCGTGGCAGAGGTGTCGAGCAAGTCCACAGCTTTGTCCGGCAACTGCCGTCCCGCAATAAAGCGGCGGGAGAGTTTCACCGCGGCCGCCATGGCTTCGTCGGTAATGTGAATGCCGTGATAGGCTTCGTATTTGTTTTTGATGCCGCGCAACATCAGCGTCGCTTTGTCGTCTTCCGGCTCGCCGACGTGAATCGGTTGAAAACGGCGTTCGAGTGCGGCATCTTTCGCGAAGTATTTGTTGTATTCCAAATAGGTGGTGGCGGCAATCGCCCGCATCTCGCCGCGCGCCAGTGCCGGTTTCAAGAGATTCGCGGCATCGCCGCTGCCAGCCGCGGCGCCCGCGCCGATCAAGGTGTGGGCTTCGTCGATGAACAAAATCATCGGCAACGTGGCTTTCATAATTTCCGTGAGCACGGCTTTCAAGCGCTTCTCAAATTCACCGCGCATGGAGGTGCCGGCTTGCAGCGCCCCCAAGTCGAGAGCGTGAATCTGAACGTTTTTCAACACTTCGGGCACTTCATTCGCTGCGACTTTGAGCGCTAAGCCTTCGACCAAGGCGGTCTTGCCCACACCCGGCTCGCCGAGCAAGATCGGATTCGATTTCTTGCGGCGGCTGAGAATCTCGATCATTTGAATGATTTCATCATCACGGCCCAGTACCGGATCGATCTTGCCGGCTTTGGCCTGCGCCGTCAGGTTCGTGGTGTAAAGATCGAGCACCGACCCACCCGGCGGAATTTCTTTTGCCTGCTCCGGCGGCAATTCTTCCGCAGCGGCGCCGGATTCTTCCGCCGAGCCGGCGACGATTTGATAAAACTCGCTGCGTAGCGCTTCCTGCTTGATGCGGCCCAACACGTCCATCAAGCCGGTGCTGATGACCAGCTCGGAAGCGATGAACACCTCGAACAGCGCGCCGGAGCGAATCTTGGTTTCTTTGTGGTGCACGGAGCTGACGATCCAGGCTTGCTCGAGCAGCTCGGTGAGCAGGGGAGAAAGCTTGGGCTTGCCGGGATTGCCGGCGTTCATTTCATCGAGATTGCCGTTGCAATGTGCCTGTACGCGGCCGTTGTCTATTCCAAAGTGCCGCAAGATCAGTGGCACATCGCCCTGGCCGTCTTCGATCAGCGCGATGAGCAAATGCTCCATTGTGATTTCATAATGATTGCGCTTGATGCCCAACCCGGTCGCCGTGTCCAGATTGCGGACGAGGTAATTGTTCAGTTTAAGAAGTAGAGAGCGGAGGTCTTTGCTTTGCATGGGTTACCTCGAAACGTAATGCGTAATGCATGATGCGTAAAGTAATCAAGATTAAGCGCGGACGAGCCGATTCCCGACGATCTTATGTGCAGTTCCGCCAGGAAAGTTTTCGTTGAATGAATACACGGTTCGAGTTGAATGTCCGCGAAGAACGATCCTGCCGATTCTCTCAACATTGATGTGCCATTCATGATGTCCCACAGCCTCGGAAGGGGCATTTATGGTCAACAGTTTTTTGATCGTGTCGACCATTCGAGCTTGAGCGGATGGTTTAGAGATTCTTTCCCGAACTCGTTGCGACACATGCCGCGCACTTATATCATCCATATGAATTTTGGGCATTTCTATTAGCCTCCTTCGTAACCCGAATGAGCCGGAACTATAAGAAAAATATTTTTTGACATCCAGATAGTTTTCGCAAATCCGTTAGCCACCTGAGCAATTCCTTGCATTTACTTCCCCACATACTGCGCATACTTGTAATAAACGCTCACTGTCTCCGTTTTGGGCTTGCCGAGCCAGAGTGAGGTACCCAGCTTGAGGCGTTTATCATTCCACGCCACGCTCACGATGGATTCGGATTGAATGATGATCTTGACGTCGTATTCCAGGCCGTCATTCAAATAAAGATCAAGCAATTCGCGCAGCAGCAAGGCCTGCCTGGCGTGCGGCACGAAGTCGAGGTAATCGACGAAGGACATGGGACCGATCTCCACACAGATGCGGCTCATATAATCCAGCACCGAATTGCCGGCGACTGCATTGACGCCTAATTTGGCGGCGCGCTCGCCATACCGGCTGCCCATGGGCGGCACTTCCGCCAGCTTGATCCAATGCGGCACGAATTCCTGAATGCGAACCCGATAACGCCCGAAGAACTCATTCAGAAGAATCTGCAAACCTGCCTTGCTGCGATGCCGGTTCGACAACACGCCGGAGAACGGCAAAAGACGGAAGCGCGAGACGAGCGCAAGCTCTTGTGCCGCCTCCGGGCCGCGGCCAATGAAGGCAAATACCCGCTGCGTGGTTTTATTTTCCGGTTCTTCATTCAGATGCAGATAGTAGCGATACTTTTTCCACGCCAGGTAATAGAGCCAATAGAAACGGTTGTTAAAAATATCGAGAAAGTTTTGCAGCGGTACTTCGTTGCTGCCATAGAGGCTCTGCTGCAGCGGAATCTGTTCATGATAACAACGCGGCAGCGGTGAATTGATGCCATACAAACCCATAAAGTTGAGCACGAAGGTCATCACGCCGTCATTGTGCTCAAACGCACGAATGTCTTTGGGCGGATAGACATACATCTCGAAAGGACGAAACTGCAAGCCGGTCTGGTCGAACTCGTGCTCATGACGCCGCGGGTGCAGTTTCCGGCTGGCGTGCTCGGCGAGAAAGATGGCCTGAAACACGTGGTACTCCGGGCCGTGGCGCTCCAGGTCTGCAATCAGACGATCAACATTTGTCCCAAATTCGGTTCCCATTTGTATTCCCGGCCGGTGCCTTCTTCGATAATGGTTAAAAACACGAACGAGTTGATGGTGACGTACTGTGAGAGAAAACGGTTTAAAACCATTCCAAACAGATGAATGTCACCCGCGCCGTGCTCAAATTGCAGCGGGTCCACTTCCAGCTTAAACTCGATGCCCCGAATCACGCCACGTTTATACTGCAAGCTTTTGGCGGTCGGCTCGTAGACTTTTTTGATGCCCTGGATTCGTTTCTTGTTCGGATTGGTCTGCGCCGGCGACCAATTATACAAGCTTAGAATCTTCTTGAGATTTTCGATCTCGGCGAGCGTGCTGTAGCTCAAGGTGAGATGCGAGATCAAGGCCCACAAGTAGTTTTGGTGCTCGGGACATTCCAACACTTCGGTGGGCACGGTGAGATTCGCGGCTTCGACTCCGGCGGGGAACTTGACCGGCTCTTTAATGGCTCCCGCCTCCAGTTTGAGGCGCGGCAAATAGCCGTTCGACAAAATCGCTTCGAGGCTCAACGTCTCTTTGGGAAATGTTTCCTGTTCCATGCTTACTCCGAAGAGGCGAATGTGCGTTTCAGCCATGTCGCCGCGCACGGGCCGCCGCACAACGGAAAAGAAGCGTTTGTATTCAAATTCCGGATCGGCGGTGTCAAGAATGTCATAGGAAGTGACCGGCAGATACCTGTACTGCTGCAGCTTGTTCTCACTCACGCCCGTCACTTTTTTCACCGCGTAGATTTCACGGCTCAAGCGCCGGTCGAGATCGGGAATGATGTAATATTCCGGCAGACGCTGCGTGACGTTAACCTCCTCAGTCGGCCGTTCGAATAAATTCACCATCGGCGTGCAATGCAGCCGGATATTTTCCGCGCTCGGTGTGCGGTCGCGCGCGATCTTGCAATTCGGCGCCAGCGCGATTTTGATTTCGAAGGGATGGCCGTCACGTGACGCTTTAAACTGATGCAGGCCTTCAATGTCGATGAAAAAGAACCGTTCCGGAAAAGCGAAATACTCGTGCAACAGGCGATAGCCGCCAAAGCTCTGCCGGGCATAGGGCAGAATCGACAGATCATCTTCGGTTTGTTCCAAATCGGCGGAAAGTTCCGGTATGCCGAGGCGCACGCCGCGAACGATTTCAAACTCCGTTTTCGCCGTGGTCAATTCGCGGACGGACACCGAGGCCACATGTTTGGTGAGGTGCCCTAACAAAGCATATTTTAGTGATTCGGCGCCGTGGAGATAAAGCCGCAACTGCTTCAAATCGAGCGCTTCGTAATTCACGTTGCGATCAAGCTGAAATTGGAGGATGAGCGCAGAAGCGGCGTTGGGTGCATCTTCCACCCGCACCTCGCGCAACCGCATGGGACGCACGATCAGGCTCTGGGTGGTACGAAACACAAACTCGGCCGGTTCTTCCTTTTCACCGGAGCGAACCACCTCGCGCGGGCCCATGGGCACATCACGTTGCACTTTATACCGGCCCGCCGGGGTTTGCACTTCACTGTGACGCGGCACCGGCACCGGTTTCGTCAGCGCCCCCATCCTCGGCTTGGCTTCGAGGATGGCGCAGGATGGAAACGGCCGCAAAAAATGCGGAAACAATTGTTCCAACAAACCGCCGGTGATTTCTGGAAACTCGTCGTCGAGACGCTCGTGCACGCGGCCCGCCAAAAATGCAAACCCTTCGAATAGCCGCTCGACAAACGGATCCTTGCGCTGGCGCTCGGAGAGCTTGAGCATGCTGCCCAAGGTTTGGTGCTTGCGGCTAAACTCCTCGCCGGCGGCTTGCAGATAATTGTATTCCCGCTCGAAGTATTGTTGCATCCGATCTTTGGAGTCGTTTTCGCTCATTTCATGTCCCGGTCGATGAGAACCTTGGTCCAGCTCGTTGTCGAAAATTCGGTCAGCAGGATTTCACGCTGGCGCACTTCTTTGATGACCGCGGTGATGCGCAACGCCAACCGCATGTTGTTTTGATCGAACTCTTTGGTTTCCACGCGTACATCGCCAATGCGTGGCTCATATTTCAGAATGGTTTCTTTGATATGCTTCTTGAACGGTTCGATGGTGCCGCCGGCTTGAAAATAGTCATGCAAAATATCCGGAATCCCAAAGTCCGGAAGATGCAAAACCGAGCCGCAGCGCGTTTGCAGCACCATGGTCAGATTTTCCGCGATGCTTTGGCGCAGCTTCTCGTCCTCCGGTAGGCGCTCCAGTTTGTTGAGGCCTTCCAGAGGGTCATCGCCTTGTGACATAAATCCGCCGACGAGAATGTCGTAGAGACTGAGGTTCTCCATTCGTGCTTGCTCGTTGTAGTTGCTGCATGTTTGATACGTTACACTTTACATGTGTCAGGTGTAAAGTGTAACGTGTCTGAGTCGAAGCCTGCGGCCCCACCTTACCGCTTGCCGCTAGATCATGATCTCTTGATATTCCACACCGCCTTCAAGATATTTCCAGGTGAACGACTTGGGCAGGAATTCGATTTTTTCCAGGTGGCCGATGTTTTCGCTGTCGGCATACTTGGTGGACGGCATGTAATTCTCGATCGCGATGATCTTCGCGTCGGTCAGGACATAGTTGAAATACTCCTCCTCGTCGCCGGTGTCCTGCGCCGTGCGATAGAGTTTGATGAGCACCTCCTTGCAATTGCGGCCTTTGCAGGCGATTTCGTACAACTGCGGTGTGAGCTTGTCGATTTCTTTGATGACGACAAAAGGAGTCAATCTGCGTACGCCTTCGAGCTTGGCGGTTTCCACATCGTAAGGCCGGAAGACTCTTTGCGAAAACTCGCAGATCATGCTGCATTTGCTGTCACCACGTGGTCCCTCGAGCTGAGTGCCTTCGTGATTTTGCACGAGAAGTTCACCGAACATTGGCATAGGTATTTCTCCTTATTGGATAGATTTAACTTGAAATCCGGCTGAATAGGCCTTTTTCCACCACCAGTCTACTCATCCGCTGCAACAAAAATATGAATTGTCAAAGCCGCCACCATCATCCCAATACATAAACGAGAAACGCGCTTTTTTTTGTCTTAGGCTTCGTACGTTATGTTTCAAACGGTTCTCCGTATAAGGCAAGGTAAGCGCCACTATTTTTCTTCGCCCGAATGATACGCCACCAGCCGCAGGTTGATATCCATGCCAATGATCGCCACGTGTGGACGGAACTCGGCGGAGATTTGGAAGAACCCTGGCTTCTCCGGCAGCTCATGCACTTCGAGCTGATAGGAACGCAATGGCCGTTGCGCGATGATTTTCTCATCCGGGTTCGGGAAATCCGCGACCAGGGTATCCAGCCATTTCGCCAAATCGTTTTTGATATCGCCGGCCCCGGCGTTGCGGCCAACGAAGCGCAATTGCCGATATTTCAAATAGTGCGCGATGCGCGTCACCAGCATGGTGTATTGCAGCCGCGCGCCGACCGAGTAGTTCGCCGTCGCTTCGGAATCATTTTTGATGACCTGGGGCCGCTGCGTCGACGGCACTTCAAAGAAACAGGCATAATCGGTGCGATCCCAGTGCGCCAGCGGAATGAAGCCCAGCTCACACAATTCCGCATCTTTGGCCTGGCCAACCGAGGCCTCGACCGGCACCTTCACCTTGGTTTGGCCGCCTTCTTCGTAAGTCGGCGTCGGCAAATTCTCCACGCGGCCGCCCGAATCCACGCCGACGATTTTCACGCTCCAGCCCCATTGCTCGAAGCTGCGTACCATGTTACTCGCCAGCGCGAACGCGGCGTTGCACCACAGGCTGTGATCTTGGCCATCGCGGTAAATCCCCTCGCTATAGTTGAAATTTTTGGTGGGATCGGTTTCCGGGCCATACGGCAGCCGGCCCAGGAAACGCGGCAAGCATAGGCCGACGTATTTCGACCGGTCGTCATCACGGAACGAGCGCCACGCCGTGTATTTGGGGTCGTCTTTGATCTGTTCCACCAGGAAGCGGTCAGTCATCACCTCGCCCATGTCCTTGTGGCCGAAGAAACCGGCGCTGGCATTGCCGATGAACGGAATCTGCGCGGTCTCACCAAGAATGGAGAGATGCTGCAAAAATTTGATGTCCTGCGAGTTGTTGTTGAACTGAAAATTGGTGATAATGGACGTATAGGGATGGCCGCCGACTTTGTCATACGCGCCCCAGTAAATGTGGTGATATAAACCGGACTCCTTTTCGTAACCTTCGCCGAGGGCGGCGGCGTCGAGATCTTCAAACAGCTCATCCTTCGCGCAATCCAAAAGCTCGTATTTGACGGGCTTGCCGCTGAATTCGGTTTGCTGCACCAAAAAGTGCAGGCCGCGCCAGGTGGACTCCAGCTCTTGAAATTCTTTGTTGTGGAGAATCTCATCCATTTGTGCGCTGATCACTTTGTCGATGTCGCTGATGTGGGCGTCGATCACCGCCGCGTTCAAACGAAAAACTTCGTGTTCCTTGCCGAGACGCGTAATCAGCTCTTGCACCGCGCTCTTCTGCTCGGTGTCCAACATCCCCACCAGCTTGTCCACCGAGCCGGTTTCGACCTGGGTTTGGGTCTCTGTTTTTGCTTTGGGGTCTGCCATGACTGCTGCTCCGTTTATATGTAAATAGATTCTCGCTTAGAAATATTGAAAAGTTTTACGTGATGCTTCACGTTTTACGCATTACGTTTCACGCCTTCTTCTCGGTCGCCAGCTTCGACATCAAATCATCGAGGCTGCCGGCGCCGCTTTGCAGGACGTTTTCAATCGCTTTGCGCAGGTTGGGATCTTTGAGCACCGCCAGCTTGAGCATCTTCAAGCGCTCCCGCGCCTGCATCAGGTCTTGCAGCGGCTCGACCTTCTTGCAAATCTCATCCGGATGAAAATCCTTCATGTCTTTGACGTCGAGATTGACCTCGACTTGCGCCTCGGGATCATCGGAGAGGCGGTTGGGCACAACCACTTTGAGCTTTGGGTTGATGTTCTCCAATACTTGCTTGAAGTCGCGCTTGCTTTTGATCTCGTGCAGCTTGCGTTCTTTGATCGTGCCGAGCGTGCCCGGCTCGCTTTTGCTGAAATCCCCTGCGATCATCAAACGATAATCCAGCTCCACGCTTTCTTTGGCGTCGCTGCTGGGCAGAATCGACACCTTCACGCGCTGCGCGATCTTGGGTGTGGGTAATTTCGCCATAATCTATTCTCCTTCGTTAGGGTTTACTATTCGTGAGAGCCAAAGCCAGCAGGGCATCATAATTGCTGATCTTGATGTATAACTCTTCTTGCTGCCGCTCCAACGCTGGTCTTTGCGCCTCGAGAGCTTCCAATCGCAACAACTTCAGGTTATTGAGATAAGTGGATTGCCAAACCGCAACACATAAAGCCGGTTCCCATTCCGCCAGTTGATAGGCTTCGATCTTTTGCGCCAAATCCAGCAACAGGGCTTTTGCCAGTTCATGCTTCTTCGCAGTGACACAGAAATTCGCGAGATTCAACGCGCGCAGGAATCTGCCTTTGCGGCGAAGATCGCCGGTCATGGCTTTTTGCATGGCTTCGGCGTTCTTCTCAAAATTCTCCGGCAATTCCGCACAAGCCGCCTCGTACTCTTTGTTGATCGCCTCGTACTCTTCGCCCATAATCGGGGGCAGAATGCGTTCCTGGTTTTTGCCCTTGCCAAGCATGACTTTGACGTCATCGTCGATCCACAACACGGTTTCATTATCGGCAAATGGCGTGGTCTTATCTCTAAACTTCAGCTTGGTCAAGCCTGGCACTCGGTTCACCAGTCTCGCCAACTGAAACTTGATCTCCTCTGCAGCTTGTGCTGCTTTGCCGCCCTTGTCTTCAAGTGCTGTTACGACAAAGCGTTGGACATCCAGCCAGAGCCGGAAGCCATCAGTGTCAAGAAAGCGAGATTCAATCTCAGGAATCAACTCTTCCCAATTCTTGTCCGCAAACAACTTGCGGATGGCGGTTTGTTTTTCTTTGGTCGGGCCGGCGAATTCCGTGACCTCGTCTTTTGCTGGCGGCAGCATCGCCAGTTTGCCCCATAGCAATTGCCGTGACAATCCGTAAATGCTGGCATCATCAGGAATCTTGTGTATTTTCTTTCCATTCACCTGCGCTTCAAAGAAGAAGACCAGCGCTTTCTTCATCGCCGTCAACGCGTCTTTGTCACTGGCGATTGTAGTCGACGTAACGCCCGATGCTGGACTCGGTGACTTGGCCGTCGTTCCAGGTGTTTTCTGCTTATCCGGCGCCTCAGGAA
>JBOHQZ010000141.1:0-10584 GCA_050732275.1 bacterium | reverse complement strand
CTACAAACTTTATAGCAGTACCATTCTTCTTGCTGCGGCAAATTGGCCGACGCGCAGTCGCAAAATGTAAACGCCCGCGGCAACCGTTCGCCCGGTATCGTCCGCACCGTTCCACAAGATCGTGTTCCGTCCTTGCGTGCGCTGCGCATTCAACAATTCGCGTACGCGTTGGCCGTGCAGGTTGAAAATTTCCATCTGCACGCGTTCGGGCTGGGGAAGGTAGAAAGTGATTTGTGTGCCGCCCAGTGTTTGCAAGCTTGGAAGCGTTGCCGAAAATGGATTGGGATAATTCGGCAGCAGAGCAAAATCGTTGGGCGTATTCTTGGTCTCATCGACATCCGTTCCGAAACGCTTCAGCCGGATGGTGACAGTGGTTTTCTCCGTGGACTTGGTGGTGACAAGCGTGGTATCAGAGAGGTATCCCGCCGCTTCGGTCACCACCCAAACGTTGTCGTTCTTGAACCACGGAATTTCAAACCCTCCGGCAGCGTTTGTCCGCGAGGTCGGATACTCGTCGCGAAAATAAACCACGGCGCCGGGAATCGGTGCGTTGGCGGCCGCATCCACCACCTGGCCGTTGAAATTCGCCGTTGGATGATCGGCGAACTCGAGCACGTGAAGGCCGGTTCCCATCTCGCTGGCGTAAATCCAATTTGAAAATGGATAAACGCCCCAGTTGGAATTAAAACTCGAACATCCGCTGTTGCCGTTGAAATCATAAAACGCGACGGGTTGAGGTTTGGTGGGATCGGCGATATCGACGATGCGTACGCCTTCACAATAATAGCTGATATAGGCGTAGCGGTTGCGCACATAAACGTTGTGGATCGGCGAGAGGGCATTGGTAACTTGATATTCGGCGACCTGCCGCAATTGCCCGGGCGTGCGCGCATCCCAAATTTTCAAATTATTGCGCGTCGTGCTCACTTCATCCGTCGTCAAGATGAATTGCTCATCCTCGGTGGGCCAGGCATTATGGGTTGCCGCCGCCGGATAGTTGATTTTCGTCAACAATGCCGGCGCGCGCGGGTTGGAGACATCCGCCAAAAACAAGCCGCCGATGCCATTGATCCAAGCGCCGTATAGCCGTTTGCGAATCACCGTGATATCATGAATGCCCGAAAACGATTGGATCAATTGCCCCAGCGGTTGGGGATTTTTTTTGTCGGTAATATCAATGAGCAAGACCCCGCCGCTAATATAATCGGCGATATAAAGCACGTTTCCGGCCACAAAAAAAGTATGAGGTTGATACGGCGAGGGCGGCAGGTAGCGGGTGACAAGCTTCGGCTGTGTGGGATCGAGAATATCGTACCACTCCATACGCGTCAAAAGTGAAAAGAAGAGATAGCGGCCGTGCACTTGCACATCGTAACAAGCCTGGTTGATGGGAATCGATGACAACAGCACCGGATTGGCGCGATTCGAGACATCGTAAATCCATACAGACGAATTATTGCTAAAGCCGCCGATAACCGCCAAATCGCCGGCGCCGGTTATTTCACTAAAACGCAAGCCGGAGGGGGTAATCTTCGACACGAGCGCAAGGTTATTGCTGGTTTGCGGCAAAAGTGCCGCCGGCGAAAGCAACAGCATCGAGCCAATAAGGAAATTGATGAAGCCTTTCCTCCGCCGGCTCTGCAACAAACAAGTGAGATGATTTTTAATTTTTAAAAGCGAAACTTCAAATGGCACATCGTGGCAGGCAAAATCGGGGGAGGAAAAGATTGTCATCAAAGGCGCTCCATGCTTTTTTGACTCTCATCAGCATTATTTGTTTAACCTACTTCAAAAAAATCTCCGAGTTCCTCAAATTTTTTTGGGTTGGCGAGCGTTTTTCACAGTTCCGGCAGGGGGGAGGTCTGTATGAGCTGCACCCGTTTTAGCCGCGCTTCCTGGCGTACCACTCAACGGCGCCGGCCCGGAAGATTTTTTAATTTCTGTTGCCGATGGTGCTGAGGCGGTTGAAGGCAATTCCGCGACCGGCGCCGGCAGCACTTCCAAATCGGCATCGGAGTCAGCCAGTGCATACGGCGGTGGGCCGAAAATGTAATAATTGCTGAAGCCCCAATGCAGAATGCCGATCGTTTCCTTTATAATACTAACCAACGGCACGGCCACGATCATCCCGAGAATGCCGCCGACATGTCCGCCGGCAAAAATCGCAACGATCACCACCACCGGGTGCAATTCCACGCTTTTGGAAACCACGGTCGGCTGTACGATCACATCGTCGATCAGCTTGATGACGGCGAAGGCGATGATGATCGGAAACACCCCGGAAAAACTCGCCGTATCGACAATCGAAACAATGGCCGCGGCCAGACAGCCGATAATCGGGCCAAGAAAAGGGATCAAATTGAACGTGCCGGCGAGCGCGCCGATCAGCAAGGCGTAGCGCAGATTCAACAACGACAGCGCGATCATCGCCATAATGCCGACAACGACGGCGTCGACCAATTGTCCGCGAATGAAACGGCCGAGCTGCAGCGTGGCTTTGTGGATCAGGCTCAACGACATCTCAAAGTAACGATTCGAGATGCGCTGGACGACGAACTTTTTCAAAGCGCGGGCATCTTTTAGAATGAAAAAAGTCAGGAATGGAATGATGATCATCTCGCCGAGGGCGGAAAAGGCGCCGATGAAGCCTTCCAGCATTTGGTTGGCATACGACTCGCCATAAATGACGGCGCGCTCCGCGATCTTGTCGATGAAATCGGACTTGGCGAAGCCGGGGAAGGCCGCGCGCAATTTGGCCTTAAAGCTCTCGGCCAATTGCTCGGGATTGTCGATCTGCACGCCGGCAATCAAATGCTGCAGCTCGTCGATCATATCCCGCCAGACCAGCGCGACCGCCAACCCCAAAGTCA
This sequence comes from bacterium, assembly GCA_050732275.1. Lineage (GTDB taxonomy): Bacteria > Zhuqueibacterota > Zhuqueibacteria > Zhuqueibacterales > Zhuqueibacteraceae > Zhuqueibacter. The sequence goes on along the minus strand of JBOHQZ010000141.1, from coordinate 7,714 downwards.
GGCTGAGCGCGAGAAAGACGACGACCACGGCCCATGTGCGGGAGACGCCGCGGTTTTCCACCGCCGCCACCAAGGGGGCGAGCATATAGCCGAGGAAAATGGAAATGATCACCGGGGTAATTAAAGCGCGCAGGAGCACGATTACTGTAATCGCCACCGCGGCCCAAAAAACGGCAACAAAGACCCGCCGGACCTGGGCAAAATGGCGATCAGAAAATTGCAGATCATATTGGCGTGCGATTTTGGGCATGAATCAATATAATGCGCGGCGGGGAGAGAAGCAAGGGGGTTGTTGCAGCTTGCCAGAAAATGACGAGTATTTAACGTTTAAAGCAGTCGTGTGAATTTTGGCTACCCTCAGCCACAGATGGACCGTCCGGATTCCGAGCTTCGTGAACTCGCCAGAATCACGTATGACAAAGCGTCCAGACGGTATTTTTCCACCCAAGACGCGTGGTTACTGGTAAACGCAAAATTGCCTTGCTTTTCTCGGCAAAAATGTTGTAATTTGTTTCAACCATACTTTAAACCTGAACAGAACCGTTATGAAAAATGACGCAACACAACCAGACAAAAGCTATTCTACGGAAATGCAGCGCGAAGAAGAGCATAAGATGCAGCGGCTGCGCCATATCGTCGACGCCACCGCTCTGGTCATCGCGCAGGGAGACATCTCCGTGCTGGAAGCTTGCGCACTGGCTCGCGTGGCCCGGCGGCAAGCGCTGACTTTGTTTCCGGATAAAGAAAACGTTTTTGACTTGATTTATCGTCCACGCTTTGCCAGGATTATCAGCGAGCGCCTGTCGAACTCGCCCACTTGGATGAACTGAAATACGATTCGTTGTAACGCCTTCGAACGTTGTTGTTGCTGGCGCCTCCGACGTCTCAAGGCGCAACCCCCAATGTGATTTGCACCGGAATGAACGGAACCGCTCATGCAAGACAACTTGAACGCCTCAAACCCGAGTCGCACCACTTCTCATCCGCTTGTATCATCTTCCCAATCGTTTTCATCCCCGTCCAGTCGAGCGAGTAGCGCCAGCCTCCCGAAGCATGGCTATCTCGGGATCGCTATCATGGTCGTTGGCGAAATTCTGATGTTCGCCAAAATCGAGCCGGTCCACACCTGGTTCACGGCGATTCAATGGACGGGTTATATTCTTCTGCTCGATGCGCTGCTGGCCCGTTGGCGCGGCGAGTCGGTCATTTTTAACCGCACTCGCGAGTTTCTTTTTCTCTTGCTCGTCTCCAACATTTGCTGGTTTCTTTTCGAAGCCTACAACCTGCACCTGCGCAATTGGGAATATCACAATTTGCCGGAGAATTTCGCCCTGCGGCTCACCGGTTTCTTTTGGGCCTTTGCCACGATTTTTCCCGGCATCTTGATGACCAGCGAAGTACTCGACGAACTCGATTTTTTTAAAAAAGCGGCTTTTTCACCGGTGCGCGTCCCGTCATGGGTTCATCAACTCTTGCTCGTCACCGGCGCGCTCTTTTGTTTCGTGCCGGTGCTCGTGCCCGCGGCGATCGCCAAATATCTTTTTGTGTTCGTCTGGGTGGGATATGTTTTTCTGCTCGATCCCATCAACTATCGCCTCGGCATGCCGTCGCTGCTGCGCGAGTTGGAAAAGGGGAGCGCGCAAAAATTCTTATCGCTGTTTCTCGCCGGACTAATTTGCGGCATCTTGTGGGAGTTTTGGAATTACTGGGCCAAGGCGAAATGGGTTTATACGGTGCCATACTTCAATCGTCCCAAAATATTCGAAATGCCGCTGTACGGCTTCCTCGGCTTTTTGCCGTTTGCGGTGGAATGTTTTGTCATGTGGCAAATGGCATTGTACTTTTGGAGGCGCGCCAATCCTTTAAACCACCAACGGATAAATTAAGACCAGCGGATGTTTTGATCAGTTGGTCTTAATTCATCCGTTGGAGCAATTTTTAACAGGCGAAGCTTGCAATGGCTGACATGACTGAAAATATTGTCGTTCTTATGACCGCTTCAAACGAGGACGAAGGCGCGAAGCTGGCAAAATTATTAGTCGAAGCGCGGCTTGCCGCTTGTGTCTCGCTCGTGCCGCAAGCCCGCTCCTTTTTTTGGTGGGAAGGAAAAATCGACGAGCAACGCGAGACCCTCATGATCGCCAAGACGCGCCGCCACGTCCTGCCACTGCTCATCGAAACCGTGCAAAAAAACCACAGCTATTCGACTCCGGAAATCATTGCGCTGCCCATCATCGCCGGCGCCGCGAATTATTTGAGCTGGCTGGCGGCAGAAGTGAAGCAGTAAGCCGCGTTTGTCCATAAAGTCCGCGGTAATCTATGGTTGCTGAAATTATGGTGCTCGGCTCCGGCACGCGCGTCTTGCTGCGCGAGCATAGCATGTCCGGCTACGCCGTTTCGCGCCAAGATTTTTTTCTGCTGCTGGACTGCGGTGGCGGTGCCATTCGTCGCGCGCTCGAAGCGGAGTTGCCGATTCTGCACGTCGATGCCATTCTCTTTTCGCATCTGCATCTCGACCACGTTGCCGATTTGCCGGCGTTGTTGTGGGCGCTCGACGGCGAAGGCCGGCAACGCGCTGAGCGTCCATTGCGTCTTTTCGGGCCGCCCGGCTTTGGGAATTTTTTTGCGGGTTTGAGCGCTTTATATGGCAAATGGCTGGAGCGGCTGCCCGTGCCGGTGCTCATTCACGAAGTCGAGCTTGAGCGCTTCACCCTCGGTCCGTGGCAAATCGAAACCTTGCCAATGTTCCACGGCACGCCGGCCAATGGCTATCGTTTGAAAGCGGAGGGAAAAATTTTGGCGTACACCGGCGACACCGGTCCGTGTGATGAGGTCGTCACATTGGCGCGCGATGCTGATTGGTTGATCAGCGAGTGCTCATTTCCCGACGGCCATAAAATGCCGATGCACCTGACTGCCGGCGAAGTGGGACAACTCGCGGCGCGCGCCAATTGCCGGCGCATTCTGCTGACGCATTTTTATCCCGAATGTTTCGGCGTTGACATTGCGGCGCAATGCCGCAATTTTTTTTCCGGCGAAATCGAACTTGCGAGCGATTTGAAACGTCTAATGTTATAATGGAAAACGCTTCTCCAAAAAAAATCGCCATTGGCTCGAAAGCTCAATCTGCCCGTGCGCAGAGCCTGATCATCGCCGCAGCGTTGGTAATATCGCTAACGTTGCATTTGCTCGTCCTCATCTTTGCCATACCGTCACTGACGCAGTGGATGCTAGCGCGGGATTATGGTGAAGAGGCATTCGCGCAAAAGAGTTTGGAAAAGTTAATCACGCAGCGGCGCAATTTTTCCTTTACAGTCGTGGAAACGCCGGAATCGGCGCGGCGTGCGACGGCGCCGGAAGAGGCCGAGCATCGTTCGGACAAAAATGCGGCCGCGCAAAATCCGTACGCGCCGCCAAACCTGCCGCTTGGCAAGCCTTTCGCGAATGGCTCATTATCGGATGCCGATGCTCCCCCCTCACCGGCCGCCATTCCCGGCCAAGCGCAAAACTCAAAGTCTTCGGAAGACATGCGTGATGGCGCCTCTTCCGACGAGACCACAGCGACAAAAAATCCCACAGAAGGAAGGCCCGTCCTCGCCAATGGCGCCTCAAATTTTCGGCGGGAGTTCTTGACCGGCGGCCCGTATTTTCTTCCTGAACAAAGCGGCGGCATTTCAACCGAAGCGGGAATGGATAATACACGATCGCGCGCGCCGGATCTTGGCGGTTTTTCACTGAACACTTACGAATGGGATTTTGCGCCGTACATGCTATGGCTAAAAAGTCACGTGCAGCGCAACATTTATCCGCCGCCCGCCTTCACGTACATGGGCATGATCAGCGGCCGCACCGTTTTGCAGTTTCGCATCAGCCGCGACGGCAAATTTCTGGGCATGGAGCTGATCGGCTACGACGGCCACAGGTCGCTGATGGAAACCAGTTTGCGCGCCGTCCAACTCTCGGCGCCGTTTCGGGTGCTACCCCAAGATTTTCCCAAAGATTTTCTGGAAGTCACCGCTCATTTTGAATACACCGTCAGAAAGTGAAGCACGCGAACCATTATGGAATGCCCTGCTTTGGGGGAAATTCAATTTCATACGAAAGATTCAAATATGGCCGACCCTACTTCTCCCCGATGGCTGGAATGGGCACGCGAGATTCAGGCGCTGGCCCAAACCGGACTCACGTTCTGCCAAAATGATTATGACAAAGAACGCCTCCAGCGCTTGCTCGAAATCGCTGCGGAAATTGTTGCGAGCCACACCGATATCCCGAAGGAGTCGGTGCAACAAAACTTTCTCGCGCAGCCTGGCTACGCCACGCCCAAAGTCGACGTGCGTGGCGCTGTCATTCGCGACGGCAAAATTCTGCTCGTTCAGGAACGCAGCGACGAGCGCTGGTGTATGCCCGGCGGCTGGGCTGATGTGGGAGAGAAGCCATCTGAAATGGTCGTGCGCGAAGTGTGGGAGGAAAGCGGCTTTCACGTCATGCCGCGCAAAATCATTGGCGTCTACGACGCCAATCGCACCGGCAGGCCGATGGAATTTTATCACGCCTACAAAATTGTCTTTCTCTGCGAAATCACCGGCGGCGCCGCGCGCCCGAGCAACGAAACCCTCGCCGCTGATTTTTTCAGCTTCGATCATCTGCCGCCGCTCTCGTCCAATCGCACCAACGAGCGCCACTTGGCCGAAGTCTTGGCACACGTGCGGGACAATAATAGACCGGCGGCGTTTGACTGAGTGAATGAAATGAAAAGTTGCCCATTGTAATCGAAGTAATCGAACCAAAATCGAACAAAGTTTTTGCTTGCCGTTAAGTAGATTTTTTGTTATTTTTACCTTACAACCCATGGCACAAAAGTTAGGAGTATAGAAAATGCCAACCAGACAGATTTCAATCAATGTTCCGGAAAAGGTGCTTTTAGCAGAAAAAACAGATGAAGGCACTTTTGCCCAGGAATTGCGTATGCTGGCAGCCGTCAAACTTTACGAACTAGGGCGACTTTCATCTGGCCGTGCCGCTGAGCTTGCTGATATGCCACGCATTGAATTTCTGCTGAATTTAAAGCGGTATAAGGTTTTCCCACTCGAAGCTGAGTTACACGATTTGGAAAGCAATCATGCCTGAAGCTATCAGCAATACTTCTCCCTTACTCTATTTGCACCGCATTGGAGCATTGGAGTGGCTTCCAAAGCTGTTCAGCGAAATATGGTTTCCGAGTGCAGTTGCATTTGAGCTTGAGGAAGGCCGGCGCTTGGGCTATGACGTTCCTAACCCAAGCGATTACGCCTGGCTTCAACTCGTTGAGCCACGCGCTATTCCCTCTGAATGGCTTACAACCGATTTGGGCGCAGGAGAACTTGCCGCCATGTCCCTGGCTTTGGAAAATCCCAATCGAATCGTCATTTTAGATGACGGGCTGGCGCGCCGCATTGCTCAGGCTGCTGGTTTGAAAGTTTGGGGAACACTCAAAATTCTACTCGAAGCAAAATCGGTTGGCTTGACTGAAACCATTGCTCCGCTGGTCACTCGACTCGAAGCCGCTGGCATGTGGATTTCAAGTGACATTCGCAAAAGAGTGCTGGCTCTTGCTGGAGAAAAGTAATCGTCATTTTACTTCTCTTGGGTGGCCCACTTTTATGAAACGATCTTTCGATTTTAATCCCACTCTCTACGGCCCACTCTTCGCCAACCTCCTCCAAGAAGAGCGCCTCAATCCCCTCGGTCCCGGCATGCCGAACACGAAAATGCACCCCGCGCTTGCCGCGCTGACCATCGAAAAAGCCTTTGCCCCAAACAAGATCGTGAATGCGGACATGGCGCGCGCTTGCCTCGCGGGAATCTGGCTCTATCACGACTTTTTGGAAGAGTCACACCAAATCAGCCAAGCCATCGCCACCACAACTGGCAGCTATTGGCACGGCATCATGCACCGCCGCGAGCCGGATTTTTCCAACAGCAAATATTGGTTTCACCGCGTCGGCGATCATCCCATCTTCCCGTCGCTGCAATTGGCCGCCGCCGAGCTTGCTGCTAAAGAAAAGCCGCACGCCTCAACGGAATTCCTCGCGCGCCAATCCCAATGGGATGCCTTCGCGTTTATCGAACTTTGCGAAGCGTGCGTTGAACGCCGTTCTCCGGCGGACATGCTCTGCCGCCAAATTCAGTTTGGCGAGTGGAAACTGCTCTTTGATTATTGCTATCATCAAGCGGTGGGGAAGTGAAGCCGTTTGCTAAAATGATTTCCACCCAAGATTGGGCGGCGTTATTCCTGGTAGCGTTTTCCGTCTCAAACGCTTTGGCGCAATCCGCCTGGCAGTATACCGCCTACCAAAACACTACGCATAAAAATTTCCGGCAAAACCCGCTGTTTGCGCAGATCATCGACTTCAGCCGCATTGATTATGCGTTGCTCCATGCTGCCATCTTTTTCGTCACCAATGAGACACGCGTCAAAAATCAGCGGCAAGCGGTTACGTTTGCTATTGAGCTGGAACGCGCCGCGTATCATCATTCCAAATACATGGCCGGGCAAAATTTTGTTGCGCACGAAAATCCGTTCAGCAACCGCAGAAACACGCCTGACCAAAGAGGGAAATTAGCCGGCATCACGAATCCTTTCATGGCCGAAAATATCGCGACGCATTTTGGCATTAAATACAAACCGCGCACCCCGGTTTATCGCCTCGACACGGAGAAGGGCACGTTTAGTTACCAGCGGAATGGTCCGTTGATTCCCAACCACACTTATCTCTCGTTTGCGGAAGTGATCGTGGCGCAATGGATGAATTCGCCGCCGCATCGCGCCAACCTGCTTTCCCAAGACGCCGTGCAGCTCGGCTGCGGCGCTTATTTTTTTCGCGACCAGAATTTCTACAACATGCCGACGTTCATGGCCACTCAGAATTTTCAGTTGTATGAAAAAATCATTCCCGGCAAGGCGACGGACCGGTGGCCGTGATTATTGGCCTACGCCAGGTTTTCAGGCACGCTGAAAGCTGGGGTCCTGCGGCAGCATAAAGACTTTAAAAAACTTTTCCAACAGATAGAAAAACCCAACTGATTAAAAAAATCTGTTGGGTTCTTCAATCCGTTGGAAATCAAAAATTCAGAATTTTTCTAAAATTATGCTCACGTCATTGCAGAATCGAACCGCGCTGCTTTGGGCCGCGCTGCTTTTTTCAGCCGGCTTCTCCCAATCCGGCTGGCGCCACAGCGATTATAAAAACACCACCTACAAAAATTTCCGCGACAATCCGCTCTTCAGCCAGACAATCGATTTCGCTCGCATCGATTACCCGCTGCTCAATGCCGCCATCTTTTTTGCCACCAACGAAGCGAGAGTCCAAAACGACCGCAAGCCGTTGCCTTTTGCCCTCGAACTGGAACGGTCGGCTTTTCTGCACGCCAAAAGCATGGTCGAGCAAAACTTCTTCGCTCACGAAAATCCTTACGACGAAACCAGAAAAACGCCGGAGCATCGCGCGCGCTTGGCCGGCATCAAAAATCCGTTTGTCACGGAAAACATCGCCACCCGTTCCGGAATTGTGTACGAGCCGAACACGCCGTTTTATCTTATCGACGAGGAACAAGGCACGTTCAGCTACACCTCCGGCGGCCCGATCATTCCCAACCACACCTATCTCTCTTTCGCCGAAGCCATCGTCAAGCAATGGCTGGACTCGCCCGGCCATCGCCGCAACCTACTCTC
>JBOHQZ010000140.1:0-10740 GCA_050732275.1 bacterium | reverse complement strand
GTTCGAGAATATTCGCTTTGATGAAGCCAGAGACCTTTGCGCAAAGGCCATCGCGAAAGATCCGAACTTTGCCCTGGCGCATTTGTTCAGGTCTTTTACCGGCACTTCGGCCATGGATTTCCAAAAGCATTTGAAAAATGCCGTGGCTTTGGCGCCAAAAGCCTCCGCAGGTGAGCGGCTAATGATCGAGGCCGTACAGGCGAGCACGGAAAACGATGCCGTCAAGGCCGTTACCCTATCGGAGCAGCTCGTGCAGAAATTTCCCAACGACAAGCGCGCACATTTTTATCTGGGCCAATATTACTATGGGCGCGATGAAGACGATAGGGCCATTGCTGAATTGAACAAGGCGATTGCCATCGACAAGGACTTCGCGCCCGCCTACAACATTCTTGGCTATGTCTACCGCGAGAAAGGCGATTATGCAAAAGCCGAAGAGGCTTTCAAAAACTATATTCGCCTGCTTCCCAACGAAGCCAATCCTTATGACTCTCTGGCCGACTTGTATATGAAATTGGGCCGGTACGACGAGGCCATCACCAACTATCAGAAGGCCGTGACATTGAATCCCAAGTTTGCCTTCTCACAAGGAAAGATCGGTGACAATCTGGTGTTCACGGGGAAGTTTGAGGAAGCGCGCACGGCTTATCGCAAAGCGATAGAAATGGAAACCACCCCGTCGGGAAAGCTCGCGCATACGGCAGCCATTGCCCACTCTTTTATCTACGAAGGCAAGCCGCAGCAGGCGTTAACTGAAAGCGAGAAAATCTTGCAGATGGCGGCCCGGGATGGCCTGCCCGAGTGGCAAGCGGGAACGCATTTGGCAAATTGCGACATTTATATTGAAACCGGGAATTTTGACAAAGCGGAACAGAGTCTGGTGGAGTGCAGAAAAGTCGTGATGGCCTCCCAGCTCTCAACCGCCGTCAAGGAGAAATTTGCCAAAGACGCGCTTTTTGATGAGGCGGTTATCGCTGCAAAGCGGAAAGATTTCACCAAGGCCACGACCAAAGCGGATGAATTCCGCGCCAAGATTGAGGCGGGAAAGGATCCCAAGGAAATGGAAACTCATCATGCGCTCCTCGGGCGTATTTATTTTGAGAAGGGTGAATATACAAAAGCCGCCGAGCATCTCAAGCAGGCGAATCAGGAAAACCCCTACACCCTTTTTCTCCTGGCTTTTGCAACCTCTGAGGGTGGCGACATGATGAAAGCCACCGAGTTGTACAAAAAAGTTGTCAATTGGAACGAGAATAGCTTGAACTATGCCTTGGTTCGCTCCAAAGCCATGAAGGCGCTCGGAACGAATTAAATTAACACGTTGAATTCAACAAAAAGGGCAGCGACGTGGTTGATCGTCGCTGCCCTTTTTATTTCACTCCTCATTGTGCGATGGTAATACATGGTTGTCTTTTCTGTTTTTCCATGAGGTGTGATTGGTTCTGTTAATGCTTGCGCAAAACGGAAGATGGACAGCGTTACACCGTCACCAGTTCATTTTGCTCCGCGCGGTTCGTCATTATCCTTAATTTTCGGACAAACGCCTCGAGATCGAAAGGCTTGACGAAATAGGCATCGGCTCCTTCGCGAATCGCATCGGCTTCGGTGAAGCTCGTTGAGTATGCCGTCATCGTGATAACGGGCAAAGTGGGGTAAAGTTTTTTGACCTCACGCAAGAGCGAGATGCTCTGCGGCTTGGGGATTTGGATGTCCAAAATCAATACTTGCGGTTTTCCTTTTTTCAGCACTTCTAAGCCGTGGTTAAACGAATCAACTCCGGCGACGGCAAATCCCCAATGCGACAAAGTTTTCTTGAAAGCATTCACGACACCGAGGTCGCTATCAATAACCAAAACCGAAGCGAGCATAAAAATGTGGCCGTCTTTTTCCTGCGAGCATTATCAAGCAACTGCATTTTTCAAATACGGTCGTTGGCCGAGCTGTTGCGTCAAACAATTTAATTCAGAGCCGTAACAGAAACAGCAATAAGCCGAGCGTCGCCAGCACCAGTGGTAATACCAAGAGAATTTTGTGAAACGTTTTAGAAGTCATATTCATAGCGACCTCCTGAAATTCACGGCGAGGTTAAAGAAGGCACCGGTTGTTGGCTCCGGGCTTTATCATCGTTGGGTCTATAAATTTTTCCCGATTTCGCGGAGCGGTAACAAAGCTCGGCGTAGCGCAGCGCGGTTGCCGCTTCTCCCAATGATTCCGTCGAATAGCTCGCAGTTTCAATCTTGTGGACGAACTCGCGAAAGAGCCGGCCGTACCATTGCGGATATGCCGTCTTGCCGGAAGCGCCTTCGATTAGCCACTCGCGCCGATTCTCTGCGCTGCAGAACGATGGCGTCGCCGCGTAACTCGATATTGCCATTGGTGCCAACGAACCGGGCGCGGTCCTCGTGATGATCCGCCGCCCAGGTGAGGTTGATTTGGACAAGGCGGTTCGCGTATCCTAAAACGATCAGCGCCGTATCCTCCACTTTGTAGTCGGCGTGGGAGAGGCAGGCGATCTGCGCGGAAATCCACTCGGGCGGCCCGAAGAGCGAGAGCACCAAATAGAAATAATGGGTGCCGATGTCAAAGATAATGCCGCCACCGCCGATGCGAGGATCGGTCCGCCAGCCGGCCATCCAATGCTCGTTTCCCGGATCGGCGTGAAGGCGGAACACCTCGAATTGGGCCAGGTGAATGTGGCCGATTTGATCTTCTTGAACGAGCTGAGACACCGTTCGCCAGAGCGGCGAAAAACGATATTGGTGGCAAGGCATGAAGACGATGCGGCGCGCCGCCACGCAGCGTTGAATTTCCATCACCTCGGCCCAATCCACCGCCAAAGGCTGTTCGCAAAGAACGTGACAGCCGCGTTGCCGGCGCCAATCAATGCTCCGCGTAACACGTATTTTCCTTGTTAAAAATTTTTTGAAAGTAGAGGGCAGCGGCAATCCAATGCCGCCACTCCTTGGCTGCATTCGGCGAGGCTGTTTAAAATATGAGACGGGCCGTCTAAATCGTTTTTTGCGATTCGGCACGACCGGACAGCTACAAGTACTTTTAAAGCAGTAGAATTGCACCTGCTCTTGCCGCCATTATTCTTACCACAAAGGCCATGCCAAAATAAAAAGGCCTCTCGGTTTTGCCAAAGAGGCCTGATTTTTAACGCCTTAACCGCAACCATTCGTTGCGCGGGCATGCCGTTTCGCCGCGGCATGTGTAAGAAATTTTTATAGCTTGCCTGAAACGTTTACATCTTTTGTATGATCACCTCGGTTTTGATGCCATACTTTTCAATGCGATCGTGCAGCATGACGCGCGAGATGCCCAAAAGCTGCGCGGCGCGAACTTGATTGCCGCCAGCTTTTTGCAGCGCTACAACAATCAGCTCGCGTTCGAGATCTGACATGACAGTTTCGTAAAGCTTGCCATGATACTGTTCCAGGCCGCCGGAAACGAAGAGTGAGAGACGATCGGCTTTGAGGGTTTCGCTTGGCTTCCCGGCAAGGCGCAAATCATCTGCAACCACGTCGGGCGTGATGACGTTGCTCTTGCAGAGCAAAATGGCGCGTTTCAAAACATTCTCCAACTCCCGCACGTTGCCGGGCCAGCCGTAGTCTTTCAACAGTTGCAAAGTCTCGGGCGCCAGCGAGATCGGTTCGCTCTTCAGCTCGGCGGAATGCTTGTTGATGAAGTATTGAGTCAAATCCGGCAAATCCTCTTGGCGCGCCCGCAGCGGCGGCAGGTTGATGGTGATGACTTTGATGCGATAATAAAGATCTTCGCGAAAGGCTTTTTCGGCAATGGCGGCTTCGAGATTTTTGTTGCTGGCCGCAATGATGCGCACGTTGCAGTGGATCGTCTCGTCGCCGCCGAGGCGCTCGAACGTTCCCTCCTGCAACAAACGCAAAAGCTTCGCCTGCGTGGAAAGGCTCATGTCGCCGATCTCATCGAGAAAAAGCGTGCCGCCGTCAGCTTGCTGAAATTTGCCGATCTTCCTTTTCGTCGCGCCGGTAAAAGCGCCTTTTTCGTATCCTAATAACTCGCTTTCCAAAAGTGTTTCCGGAATAGCGGCGCCATTCACGGCGAGAAAAGGCTTGCCGGCGCGCTGGCTGTGCTGATAAATCGCCCGGGCCACCAGCTCTTTGCCGGTGCCGCTTTCGCCAACGAGCAGGACGCCCACATCGCTGCCAGCGACGCGGCCGATCATTTTGTAAACTTCCTGAACGGCCGGACTCTTGCCGATAATGCGGTCAACAGACCAATCTCCGGCGGCCTGGGATTCGAGCAGGACTTCGGTGCGCATCAGCCGGCCCATTTCGAGCGCCTCATCGATCAGGGCTTGCATGCGCGGAATGTCGAAAGGCTTCTCGATATACTCGTAAGCGCCATGCTTTATCGCCGCAATCACGCGATCGCTGCTGCCATAAGCCGTGATGATCAATACCGGTATTCTCGGCGCCACTTTCTTGATTTGCTGCAACACTTCCAGGCCTGAAAGCCCCGGCATTTGAATATCGAGAATCACCAAGTCAGGCGAAGCGGCTTTGACTTTGTCGATGGCCTCGTTGCCTTCCCGGGCTTCCAAAACTTGATAGGCCGGCTCGCGCAGCAGTTTTTTGAAGGAGTAGCGGACACTCTCTTCGTCGTCCACGATAAGAACTTTGTGCATGGCAAATTGTGAAACGGGATTTGTAAAAAATGAGTCGTAAAACGTAATTGTATTTTCGTTTTCTACGCTCTTCGCCTTTCGCTCTCCGCCCCACGCTCTACGCTCTTCACCAATTCGCCCATGGGCAAACTCACGGTAAATGTCGCTCCACCAGCGGGATTGTTCGCGGCTTCCATCCATCCCTCGTGCTGATTCACAATCTGATAAGCCACCGAGAGGCCCAAGCCCACGCCGTTCTTCCGGCCGCTCACAAACGGGTCGAAAATGCTATCGAGCAGCTCGTGGGGAATGCCGCTGCCGGTGTCGCTGATGCGAATCTGCGTCCGCGCCTTCCCTTCGTTATCTGCGGCGGGCTGAATCCAAAGCGTCTCCGCTGTCAACTGTCCGCCGTCCGGCATGGATTCGAGGGCGTTTAAAACTAAATTCATCACGACTTGTTTCAATTGATCGGCATCGGCGATGATCTGGTGATGGTTTGAATGATAAATTTCCCGCGCGGCGACGCCATTTTGCTGCAAACGTGGTGCGAGCAGCGTCAAAGTTTCGTGAACCGTTTCATTGATGTTGATCGCAGCAAGCACCGGATCCGGCGGCCGGGCAAATTGAAGAAAATTTTGCACGAACCGCTCCAGGCGATCGATTTCTTTTAAGATGACCGCCAAGTCCTTGCGTTTCTCGTGATCCCGGGCCAGATCTTCGTGCATGGAATAAATGAGCATTTTGATGGCGGTCAAAGGATTGCGGATTTCGTGGGCCACGCTGGCCGCAACTTTGCCGAGTGAGGCCAGTTTTTCCGCGCGCGCCAGAAGCTTGCGATTTTTCTCCAAATCCGCCATGGCCGCATTGATGCGGTCGATCAAAACGTGGACGTGGCGGTCAAGTTCTTCGATCTCGGTGCCGCCGGTGACGCCGACGCGCTCGACAAATCCGCCGGCGGCGCCGCGAACTTTCAGCACCAGCTCGTAAATCGGATTCACGATGCTGCGAGAGATCATCCAGCCGAGCATGCCGCCGAGGAGAATGCCGCCGAGGCCGAGGCCATACATCGTCGCCCGCAAGATGGCGTGGGTGCGCTCGGTCTTTTCCACGGCTGCGCGCATAGTGTGCTCGTTGGCCGCAACAAAAGCCTCGCACTGTTCGTAAATCTCGTCGAAAACCTGGTTGGCATTGAGCAAAAGGGCTTGTGCCAATTTGGCATTTCCCTCACTATGCAAAGCTAAAGCTTGCTGTCTCTTCAGCTCGTATTCTTCAGAGAGCTGTGTGACGCTTCGCAGAATATTCTTCTCTTTCGTGGTTCGCGCCGTTGCTTTCGCTGTTTGCAGCCAGGTTTGAAATTCTTTCTTTCGCTCTTCGAACGTTTTGAGCCATTGTGTATCGCCATCGAGCATGAAATTGATCGTCAGCCCTCGCATGCGAAAGAGCGCGATTTCCAGCTCTTGCGCGGCCTTGAGACTGGAGACATTTTCGGCAAGTATCTTCGTGGCCACGTCTTGGAGCCGGTAGGTGTAAAGAATTGTCACCAGCCCGCCGGCCAAAGTCAATACGGCCATAGCCACAATGCCGGCGAGCATTTTTGAACCGGTGCGGAGTTTCATGACAATTGTAATTTACGATAAACCGGCCATATATCAAACAGCTTATTGTTGGAAATTATCGCGAAACCGCTATTTCGGCAAATTTATCCCCAGCTTCCTCATCCGCGACCACAGCGTCGAGCGATTGAGACCGAGCAGTTGCGCCGCGCCTTTGGGGCCGGCGAGCACGCCATTGGTTTTTTCGAGCGCTTGCAGAATGTGGCGGCGCTCGGCTTCTTCCAGGGTGGGAAAATTTTCCGCCTGGCGAGAGTTTGCACGCAGCTCGCCGAGATGCTCTTCTTGCAGCACTCTGCCCTGGCAGAGGATGACGGCGCGCTCGAGAATGTTGGCCAGCTCGCGCACGTTGCCGGGCCAATCGTAGCGTACCAACTTTTCCAAAGCCTGCTGATTGATGCTCTGGATCCGCTTGCCGAGACGGCGCGCAAATTGGGTGATCAAGTAATTGGCCAAAAGCGGAATGTCATCCACGCGCTCGCGCAAAGCCGGAATTTGAATGGGAAAAATATTCAACCGGTAAAATAAATCCGGTCGGAAAGAGCCGTTTTTTACGTCTTCTTCCAAGTTGCGATTGGTCGCTGCTATCACGCGCACATTGACTTTCATCGTTTCGGCGCCGCCGACGCGCTCGAACTCCTGCTCTTGCAAAACCCGCAGCAGCTTGACCTGGGTTTCAAACGTCAGCTCGCCGACTTCGTCCAAAAAAATCGTGCCGTGATTCGCCAGCTCGAACCGGCCTTTCTTTTGAGCGGTGGCGCCGGTGAAAGCGCCTTTCTCGTGGCCAAACAACTCGCTTTCAACCAACCCGGCGGGCAGCGCGCCGCAGTTGACTTTGACCATCACGCGGTCTTTTCTTTTGCTCAAATTGTGGATAGCCCGCGCAATCAGCTCTTTGCCCGTGCCGGTTTCGCCGAGCAGCAAAACGGAGGAATCGGTTGCCGCCACCATTTCGATGTTTCTGAACACTTTTTGCATCGTCCCGGAGGCTCCGATCATCTCGCCGTAGCGCAACTCGTTGCGCAATTCCTCCTGCAAATAAACATTCTGGCTTTGCAATTCATCGGCGCGCTTGCGGTCGGTAATGTCGCGCGCCGCGAAGACGATGCAATTCTTGCCGTCGATTTTCAGGTCCAGCAGCGCGGTGCGTCCTTCAAACCAGCGTTGGCCCGCCAGAACCTCCAGATTATATTCGAGAACCTGCGATTGTCCTGTGGCGATGGTCTTTTGCACCAAAGCGAGAAAGCGATCCGCCTCCGGCTTGGGAAACACCTCGTGAAAGGTTTGGCCCTTGAGGCTCCCGACGGAAAGATAAAGCAAATTTTCTTCCGACGTCAGAATTTCCACGTACCGCCCGGTTTCGTTGATGACGAAAACGATGTCCGGCAAGGCGTTGCCAATCGCGCGCAACCGTTCCTCGCTTTCACGAATGGCTTGCACCGCCTGCGCCCGTTGAAAAAAATTCGCGATAATTTCGCCAACCACGCCCAGCAGGCGAACATCTTCCTGCTGCCAAGCTTTTTCAGATTTCACCGAATCGAATCCGAGAAGGCCGGCGACCCGGCCGTTAAAGCTCAACGGCACGACCAGCAAGGATTGAATGTCCTGTTCCAGCATGGCCGTCTTTTCGGCTTGCGCCTCGACCGGCAGCTCTGCCACGCGCGGGACATAGACCGTTTCGCCGCGCAAAGCCTTGGAAAAAATCCACGGGAAATCTGTCACGGCCAAATCTTGCAGATTTTGCATCTGCGGCGTGACCTCCGGCGCGCACCATTCATGCGTATTTGTGGCTTTCTTCCCATCATCGGAAAACAAAAACAGATAACTGCGATCCACGCCCGCCAGCTTGCCGATTCTTTCCAGGACATAATTGATGCCTTCGTTGGTTTGCTGCCACGTGAGATTGATGAAGCGCGTGGAAATTTCACTGATCATTTGCTCGATCGCGAGACGATCATACAGAGCCTGCTCCGCAGCCAGGCGCTCGGCAATCTCTTTTTTCAAATTGGTATTGGTTGCGGACAGCTCAACCGTTCTCTCCGCCACGCGCTGCTCAAGCTCGAGCGCGTGTTGCTCGATTTGTTCGTACAACCGCGCCTGGCGAATGGCGATGGCCAGACTATTGGCCACCTCCTGCGCGATTTCAATATGTTCGTCAGAAAATCGGCCCGGGCGTTCCGCTCCCAGATTGAGCGCTCCGATCAATTCTCCTTGCGCCCGGAGAGGAACATTAATGTAAGAACGCACGCCCTCGGCACGCACCGAGGTTACCGCCTCGTTTTGCGGAGCAGACGTTTCCGTGTCCTCCACCACGTTGACTTTTCCCAACCAGAGCTGCCCGATGTCGCCGAAGGCTTCCAGAGAAAGCTCCGCCCCCACGTCCGATTTGGCTTTTGTGGTTTTAACATGAATCGCGATGAGAACGGCCTTGTTTGCTTCAAAATCAAACGCAGCCACGCTCGCGCGCAAGCAAGGCACCAGCTCGTGAATGTGGCGCATCGCTGCCTGGGCGCTTTGCGCCGGCGAGCGCGCCGCCAAGATGGCGCGGTCGATCTCTTGCAAAGTTCTCAGGCGCTGGTTGTATTGGCGCAAGGCCGCTTCGGCGCGTTTGCGCTCGGTCACATCGCGCTGAATGCCGAAGTGGCCGGTGATCCGGCCGGCGGCATCGTAGAAGCAAATGTAATCGCCTTCAATCGATATCGGCGTGCCGTCGAGTTTGCGCTCGTCGGTTTCCACGTGCAGCCTTCCCGCATCGAAAAAGCGCCGCCACACTTCACGGCCGTGCGCCAGGTTGTGTTCATAAAAATCATTGGGCGTGAGGCCAAGAAATTGCTCAGGCGCCGCGCCATACTGCGCGAGCATGGCATCGTTGACCTTGGTCATGCGCTGGTGCGAAAAGACATAATCCAAAACCTTGTCTTTGTCGACGGTGTCGTCCCAGCGCACCGGTTCGTCGATCATCATGAAAAAGAAGCCATCGAGTGATTGCGAAAAAAACAACTCGAGACGGGCTTCGCTTTCATGCAGAACGTCTTCGGTGCGATGGCGCGCCGCGGCGCCGTGCCGATCCATTTTCTCTTCCATCCGCTCTTTTCTTTCCTTTTCGTTTTTTCTTAGAAGATATAAAACGCCGAATATCGTAATAGTAGAAAAGTTTTTTGTAAAATGCAAACTCGGATCAAAGAACAAAGCGCTTTAATTGGCGACCAACTTTTTGTAACCCACCCTTCAAGCTCTACTGGCGCAAAAAATCATCGCGCCGCGCGAGGCTCGGAGTTTTTCTGTTTCATAAAAAAAGCCAAAAAGCCGGCGACGGAGACGGCGGCTGCATTAATCATGAAAACGTGGCGCAAAGCGATGGCGATATTGCCGCCCCAAAACATTCTGCCCAGCCAGCCGATCCAGCCGGAAATCTGCTCCGGAAACAATTCGCCCGAGGCATTACGAAAGGCTTCGCCTTTGGTGAGAAGTTTGATGAGAGGGTTGACGAGGGGGATGAAAACATAAAACAACATGTCTTCGACATAGCCGAGAAAAAGAACGGCGAGGCCGAGCACGGTCTTGATCTGCTTGAACCGCGAATAAAACCAGGCCAGCGTGGCGGCGATAACGATGGCATAATTCAAATGATAAACGTCGTTGAGGCTTTGATCCATGCCGATCCAGCCGTCGATGCGCAAAATCGTCGAAATCGCGCCGCCGATCAACGCGTCAAAAAGCACCAGGCTGAGAAAAGTTATCGTCGCGGCTTTTATTTGTTGGCTCATTTGATCAGGTCCAAGCTTTACAAAAGAAAAAAAGCGGCTCACGGAAATAAAACAGCTCACGGAAGTAAGATATTTCAGCTTTCAATTCCGTGAGCTGTTGCATTTTCGTGAGCTTAATGCGTTTTCATTTAAATAACGACGTTGTCATTCCGAGTGGTACATGGCTCAAGAGCCATTCTTTTGTGAAGAACATGTCATCGCGAGGAGTCGTGCTTTGCGGGACGACGTGGCGATCTAAAGCAGCGGGTGAAATTGCTTCATCCCGCAAAAAGCGCGGGCTGAAGCAATGACACAAAAGGGGCTGTTCTTGAGAGCGCAGCGAGGAATCTGCTGATAAACAGATTCCTCGTCGCGGCGCTTCTCGGAATGACATAAAACCTGGTGCAGATTCTTCAAAGACAAAGCCAGATGAGTCGCCGGGGTTATTCTACCAGAATCAACTTCCGCGTCGCAGTGAAATTCGGTGTTTTGATCTGATAAAAATACACGCCGGACGGCGCCGCCAGGCCGCGGCGGTCGCGGCCGTTCCATTGCACTGAGT
The DNA here is from genome assembly GCA_050732275.1 of bacterium. Classification (GTDB taxonomy): domain Bacteria; phylum Zhuqueibacterota; class Zhuqueibacteria; order Zhuqueibacterales; family Zhuqueibacteraceae; genus Zhuqueibacter. The sequence goes on along the minus strand of JBOHQZ010000140.1, from coordinate 177 downwards.
AGCTGCCGATATTTTGAACGCCTTGTACGAGCACCGCCACTTCCTGGCCGAGCAAATTGAAAATGCGCAAGGTCACGGGACCGGATTCGGCGAGACTGTAGCGAATTTCCGTGGCCGACGCGGCTCGTATCGCGAACGGATTGGGCGCATTTTGCGCCAGCTCGAATTGCACGGGCG
>JBOHQZ010000139.1:0-10759 GCA_050732275.1 bacterium | reverse complement strand
ACAAGCCGCTCGATCCTTTGGTTCGCGAGTTCTGCAAATTTGTCTTGAGCCAAGAAGGCCAGCAAGTGGTGATCAAAGACGGCTACTTGCCGATTCCGGCCAAAGTCGCGATGGAAGAGCTCAAGAAACTTGAATAATACAACCGTCCGCACGCTATTTCATTATGCTGATCAAGTCAAATTCGGTAAAAGCGTCCGGACGGTGATTAGGTGAAGGGGGTGTAGCTAACCCCCCTGACCAAGGAGTGCGAGACCTGCGTGCGCTTTAAGCCGGGTTTCGCACTCCGCTTATTTCCATAATCGGTGAAATCTTTGCTTACGTACTACGGCTCACGTGATGCGTAATTCGTAAAACGTAAACAATCTGTTGATTGCGATGGCATTAAGCGAAGTTATGTTTATCGAGACTGAAAAGCCGGTGCAACAGGCGCGTGGCGCTCAGAAAATTTCGCCCCGATCACGCATCAAAATTTTTTTTACGGGCCGCCGCGGGCTTCGCAAAGTAATCGACCGGCTGGCGACGGGAGTTGTGACCGCAGGTGGCCTGGTCGTCATTGCAAGTATCATCGGCCTGTTCGTTTTATTCGTTCTGGTCATCGCGCCGCTGTGGCGGAACCCGAAGGTTACGATCAGCTTTCAAACGCCGGTTCAGCAGCTTGGCGTGGCATCGGGGGCGCACGTTTTGGCGATGGGTTGCGATGAGTATCAACAAGTCGGCTATTTGCTGGCCACCGACGGCGTTGTGCAGTTTTACGAAATTCCTGCAATGAAACCGTTGCAGCGTCTTGCGCTGCCGCTGGCCAACGCGACAAAGCTGACCTGCGCGTGGTCTTCCGAAGATGGCGAAACCTTTGCCGCCGGCACTGATAACGGCGCCCTGATTTTGGGCAAGGTTGATTATCAAGCTGCCGGTATTGCCTCGCAACGCACGTACGCGCCGGAGGCGACATTTTCGGCACCGGTGCAATTGGACAGCATGGCGCAAGCGCTGACGAGTCTCGCTTTTGCCGGTTCGCCGGATGAAAGCTTTCTTGCCGCGGCCATTACCGCCGATCAGCGCCTCGTGCTCTACAGCCGCAGCGTTTCCGCTTCTCTCTTCGGCAATGGCGAAATGGTTGTCGTCCGGCCGATTGTCAAAAAACTTCCCGCCGCCCCGGCTGCGCTTGCCATCGAGAAATCGCTGCAAAATTTTTATATCGGACTTGAGAATGGCCTCTTGCTAAAGTATGATCTGCAAGATCCTCAATCGCCGCATTTGGCGGAAACCTTGCGCGCTTCGGAGGCTGCCATCACGAAACTGGGGTTTCTTATCGGTGAACGTTCACTGGTCGTCGGCGATACGCGAGGCGGCGTCAGTGTCTGGTTTGCCAGTTTTGACTCCATCGGCGCCGGCGAGCGTCTTATGCGCCAGGCGTATGTTTTGACAAGTCATCATGCCGCGATCAGCGCGTTTGCGGCCTCGCAACGCAACCGCACATTTTTTACCGGCAGCGAAGACGGCGAGATCATTTTGCATTTTTCCACCAACCAGCGCATGCTTTACCGCGCCGCCCATTCCTCAATGCCGGTCACACTGATGAGCATGGCGCCCAAAGCCGACGGCGCGTTCGTTCTTGATGAGCGGCAGCGCATTTCCCACTTATCCATCGACAACCCCCACCCTGAAGCGAACTGGCGCGCCTTTTTCGGAAAAATTTGGTACGAGGGTTACGGCAAGCCGGAATATGTTTGGCAATCGAGTAGCGGCACTGACGATTTCGAAGCGAAGCTAAGCTTAGTGCCGTTGATTTTTGGCACGCTCAAAGGAACTTTCTATGCACTGCTGTTTGCGCTGCCGATCGGTGTGCTCTCGGCGTTGTATGTTTCGCAATTCATGCATCCGAAACTGCGCGGCATCGTCAAACCGACGGTAGAAATCATGGCGGCTTTGCCGACGGTGGTTTTGGGATTCATCGCTGGTTTGTGGCTGGCGCCGCGCGTCCAGCCAGTGATGCCGGGCGTACTCATCATGTTGATCGTCGTTCCGCTCGCGGCGTTGCTCGCAGGCTGGCTTTGGCAGCGCGCGCCCAAACAATTGATTTCGCGGCTCCGTGACGGGTCGGAAGTTTTTCTTCTTATTCCGGTCATCATCGTCGCCGCTTGGTTTTGCCTCGGAATGAGCGTAACCGTTGAACGTTGGCTTTTCGCCGGTGATTTTCGCTTGTGGTTGCTCGACACTTTCAAGTTGAGCTTTGATCAGCGCAATGCTTTCGTCGTCGGCATGGTGATGGGTTTCGCCGTCGTGCCGATTATTTTTACGATTTCCGAGGACGCGCTCTCGAGCGTGCCGCCGAGCTTGACCGCGGCTTCGTTGGCGCTCGGCGCGACGCGCTGGCAAACCGCACTGCACGTGGTTCTGCCCAGCGCCAGCCCCGGCATCTTCTCGGCTTCAATGGTCGGCTTTGGCCGCGCCGTCGGCGAAACCATGATCGTGCTCATGGCTACCGGCAACACGCCGGTGATGGATTGGAACATCTTCAACGGCTTTCGCACGCTCTCAGCCAACATCGCCGTCGAAATTCCCGAAGCGCCGGTCGGCGGCACGCTGTTTCGCAGCCTGTTTCTCGCCGCGCTGCTGCTGTTCATCATGACATTTGTGGTGAATACGGCAGCCGAGGTGATCCGGCAACGGATGCGATTGAAATATCAGAGGCAGTAAGAAAAGTTCGTAGTAACGCCTTTAGGCGTGAATTGTTGAAATAAAAGAATTGTCTCCAATATATAAAAGATTTTGCGCCTGAAGGCGTTACTACAAACGCAATGAAATCTTTCTGGAAAAGCGGCAACGCCTTCATCTGGCTCACGGGCCTGACTGCGGGCATCGGCCTGCTCATGATCGGTGGACTGGTTTTGCTCATTCTGATGAATGGCCTCGGCATCTTTTGGCCGGCGCGGCTCGAAGAGCTGACGCTCAAAGACGGCAGCAAAATTTTGGGAGAAATTTGGAACCGGGAAAAAATTCCCGACGCCGCTCCCGAACAGCCGGCGACGCGCGTGCGCATGAAAATTGGCAACCGTGATTTTTATGGCCTGGATTTCCGTTGGATAAATGAATTGGATATTGCCGCGCAGCACCGTCCGGATTCCGCCTTTGTGCTCGAACGGCAGGCGTGGGGGAATTTTTTCGGCTATGCCACCGAATTGTCGCAGTCCGGCAAAACGATTGCGAAGGGCGCAACGCCAACCGCTGAAGCGTTGACAAAGCCTTTGGCCGAGGCCGGCCGCCTCGCGGCGCAGATCCATCATCTCGAAAAGGAAGTTATCGGCGACATTAATCACGAGATCGAGCAGCGCCGTTTGGCCATTCGGGGCTTGAGCTTGCGCCGAGGCGCGAACGTCGATGCCGCAAAAGAGGAACAACGGCTCCAAACCGAAATCGTCGCGCTGCAGGAGGAATATGATAAAAACGAAAAGCAGCTCGAAAAATTGCGCGAGCAGGGCAGCGCCTATCAATTAACCCTCCAAACCGTAGATGGCCGCGATAAAACGATTTCGCTGTTGGAAATCGTCCGCGCTTTTCAGCCCAACCGGATGTCGTGGCTTGACAAAGCCGGTCTTTATCTCTCGCGCACGTGGGAATTTTTTATCAGCGACCCGCGCGAGGCCAACATGGAAGGCGGCGTGTTTCCGGCAATTTTTGGGACTGTGCTGATGGTGTTGATCATGAGTATCGCCGTCGTGCCGCTCGGCGTTTTGACCGCGATTTACATGCGTGAGTACGCCAAGCAAGGCCCGTTTGTCCGTGCCCTGCGCATTGCGGTCAACAATCTGGCCGGCGTGCCTTCCATCGTGTTCGGAATTTTTGGCCTCGGGTTTTTTGTTTACGTTATCGGCGGCTCGTTTGACAAACTTTTTTATCCGGAAGCGTTGCCAACCCCGACGTTCGGCACCGGCGGCATTCTCTGGGCCGCGTTGACGCTGGCGTTGCTCACCGTGCCGGTGGTGATTGTGACCACCGAAGAGGGGTTAGCTGCTGTGCCAGGCGCCTTGCGAGAGGGTTCGCTGGCCCTGGGCGCAACTAAATTTGAAACTTTGTGGCGCGTGCTTATTCCCAGCGCCTCCCCGGCGATTCTGACCGGGCTGATTTTAGCGATGGCGCGCGCCGCCGGTGAAGTGGCGCCGTTGATGATCACCGGCGTGGTCAAGCTGGCGCCCTCGCTGCCGTTGGACGGTCATTTTCCTTATCTTCATCTCGAGCGCAAATTCATGCACCTCGGGTTTCATATTTACGATGTTGGCTTCCAATCGCCGAACGTTGAAGCCTCGTTGCCGATGGTTTACGCCACCACGCTGCTGCTCATTCTCATCGTGCTGGTGCTGAATTTGACGGCCATACTATTGCGCAACCGCCTGCGCCGGCGCTTTGCCGCCGGGCAGTTTTAATTCATGTTCGTAGTTGTGCCTTCAGGCGTGGAAAGCTTGGTTAAACACAAGCGTGTTATCCATTAGTTGCAGCATGTTTGCAATTCCAAGTCTTGACGCCTGCAGGCGTAACTACAAACGTTTTAAATAGGAGATCAAACATGTTAATCGACGCCATGCCCAAGCTGGCTACCAAAACACCGGAAATGCCCCGCGTGCAGACGGATGATTCATCCAATAATCATCATTTGCAAAGTTTCCAGCCGTCGCTGGAGAGCGTGGCGCTACAAATTAAAACAACGGAGATAACGATACGCCACCTCTATTTTTTCTACAGTGAGACCCGCGTTTTGCACGATATTTCGCTCGAGATTCCCAAGAATCAAATTACGGCGTTCATCGGCCCCTCCGGTTGCGGCAAATCGACCTTGCTGCGCTGCATCAACCGCCTCAACGATCTCGTCGACGGCGCCCGTGTCGACGGCCGCATCGAGATTCAGGACCACAATGTTTACGACCCCGGCGTTGACGTAATTGATTTGCGCAAGAACATCGGCATGGTATTTCAAAAATCCAATCCGTTTCCCAAGTCGGTCTATGAGAACGTGGCGTATGGACAGCGGATTGCCGGCGTGAGTAAGCGCGCGGAGCTGGACGAGATCGTCGAGAAAAGCTTGCGCGGCGCCGCCTTGTGGGATGAGGTGAAGGATCGTCTCAATGCCAGCGCGCTCGGACTTTCCGGCGGCCAGCAGCAACGCCTTTGCATTGCGCGCGCCATCGCCGTGCAGCCGCAAATCATTCTCATGGACGAGCCGTGCTCGGCGCTCGATCCCATCGCCACCGCCAAGATCGAAGAATTAATGTTGCAATTGAAAGAAAATTATACTATCGTCATTGTGACGCACAACATGCAACAAGCGGCGCGCGTCTCAGAACACACGGCTTTTCTCTGGCTCGGGCAACTGATCGAATACGATGACACCAATAAAATTTTTACGAACCCGACGGAGAAACTGACGGAAGATTATATTACCGGCCGGTTTGGATGAGATCGGTGGAGTTTTGGAGTGGTGGATCAATGGAGTATTGGATTCCTGGAATTGCAATACTCCATCCAGCAATTCATCGCTCCGGAAAATGAACATGCAAGATAATACCATAAGGTGAAGTGATGCATCGCCATTTTGAAGACGAAATCGCCGAGCTGCGCACCGAGCTTTTGTACATGGCCTCGCTGGCGGAAAAAGCCGTCGAGTTTTCCATCATCGCGCTCAAAGACCGCGACGCCAAACTGGCGCAAAAGATCATTGACGAAGACGACCGCATCAATCAGCTCGAGGTGAAAATCGACACTTTGTGCGTCGAGCTGATCGCGCGCCTGCAGCCGATGGCGAGCGATCTGCGCTTCATTACTTCTGCGATCCGCATCAACAACGATCTGGAGCGCATCGGCGACCACGCCGTCAACATCGCGCAGCACACGCAGGAGCTGCTCAAAGAGCCGGAGCTAAAGCCGCTCATCGACATCCCGCGCATGGCCACGCTGGCGCAAGGCATGGTCAAATCCGCGCTCGATGCGTTCGTACACGGCGACGTGCAGCAAGCCATCAAAGTTTGCCAGAGTGATGACGAGGTGGATGGCCTCGAAGATCAGGTGCTCCGCGAGCTGATCACGTACATGGCGAACGACTCCCGCACCATTTCCCGCGCCATTCACTTGATCATGATCGCCAAAAATCTCGAGCGCGTCGCGGACTTGTCCACCAACGTCGCCGAAGAAGTCGTGTTCATGGTCGAAGCCCGCAGCATCAAGCATCACCTCGGCAAGGCCGACGTTCACGAGCAGGCGAAAATGCCGTTATAAATCGAGCTTGTCTATTTCTGCACAAGACGAATGAACCTACGGCTACAGGCCTAACCAAAGCCTCGGCACCAACGGATGAGTTAAGACCAATGGATGCCTATGGTGGTGGGTTTTTATCATTTGTTCTTAATTTAGCCGTTGGTGATTTTGGGCTTTTCTTGCCAGGTAAATCCTTCCGTTGCCTCAAAAAAGTCTTGACTTCCTGCCTTTAGTTTTGTATTTTTAGGCGTGCCGTGAGTAAAGGATGTATTCCCGCCTATTTTTAATCTTTTTGTCTTTTCCAGGCCTGTCGATTGGGATTGTCCACACCAACGAGCACTGACAGCTCGATGGGCATGGCAATATAAATTTATGCGTTGCGCCATCCCGTGGCGGTTTATCGATTGGCGGATTCGGCTTTATTCTGGTGTCTATGAATTTTAAAACTCTCGCAAACACGGAACTGATCGAACTTTGCGCCGAAGCGCCAAGAAACGAACAAGGCTGGATGGAGTTTTGTGCCCGTTTTGACGGCCATATCCGCTTGATGATTCTGCGAGCATGCCGGGAAAAGAATTTCTACAAGGACAAGCCCCAGTTCGAGGAGATTTTCGAGGATCTCGTGCAAGAGGTCTATTTTAAACTGGTGCAGAAAAATTGCAAGGCGCTGCGGGAATTCAAGGCTCCGGCTGAAAATGCGATTTATGGTTATTTGGCCATTATCGCCCGTAATGTCGTGCGCGGCCATTTCACAAAAGAAGGCGCCAAGAAACGGCAGGCTCGCCTCATATCGCTGGAAGCGCCGGTGGCTGCTTCTTCGGAGGATGGGGAGCTGCGGGTGATTGATACTATTCCTACGCCTGAACCCGGCCCGGAGGCGAGCTTCGATTTGGAGGGCCAAAAGCAGGACATTGAGGACCTTCTTGACAAGATGCTGACGGGAAAGAGCAAAGTACGGGATAAACTGATTTTTAAGCTATACTGTTTCGAGAAATTTTTACCCGAGCAGATTTCAGCGCATTGCGGCATTGGCCTATCGCCGAAAAGGATTATTAACATCATCAGCGGCATCAAAAAGCGATTGGCCGTAAGGCGGCACGATCTCGAATTTTCTTGAAACCGAGGGAAAACGCTGCGTTTTTTGTGTCTTAACTAATAGGATGATGGTAGGATAGTGTTTTCCTTAATTCGGCGTACCTACGTATGCAGTCTATCGCTCTTGGCTGTGAACCGTCGAGTGGCTGCCTTATGCTCACCAACCCATCCGGCTTTAAACAAAAGGATCATTGAAATTTTAGCGCGTGGAGAGTGATTTAGATCATGCCAGGGAAGAGTTACAATAAAAAAGGGGCATCTGGGAAATGCCTCAGTGACGAACAGCTTTACCGCTATCTCGGAAAGTTGCTTCCGAAAGCAGAAAGCCAGGTAGTGCAAGAGCATCTTGATTCGTGTTCAGCATGTTTCGACGACATGGTCACGTTGGCCAGAAACGCTTACACGCCAGCAAGCGAAGCGGAAAAAATGGAGATCACGAATTTGCGCCGGTTTACTCCGCAGCAGCAGGTTGCGAAGCTTCTGGATTATGTGGAGGCGGAGTGTCCGCCGGCCAATCAAGGCGAAAAGAGCGACCTGACTATTTTTCAACTTATATGGCAAAAAGTCAAGGCTTTGATCTCTTCCAGTTCACCTCGAATAATGACCATTCTTTGGCCGGAAAAACCGGCTTGGCGATTCGGATATGCGGTGGTAGCGCTGTTTGTCATCGCTGGCGGGACTTTTTTGGGAGTGCAATTTTATCGAACTGGTTACCGCATTTATAAAGCCAAACAGATTTTGTTAGATCAATATAAAGTTTTCATCGCCGAAACTGCCCGTTTATCCGGCGGCTATGCTTCAACCGGCAGCAGTGTTTTGCTTGGTCCAAGCGATACGTCCACGGTAGAACCTTCCTACCTTGAAACAGCGCGCACGCGCCTAGAATCCGCCTTTGCCAGCGGTTCTCAGTCTGTGAAGGGCAAACAGCTTTTAGCGCAAATTTTTATCATTGAGCGAAACTATGCCAAGGCGGATTCGGTTTTGCGACAAATCGACGCCGAAGTCAGAAAATCACCGGCGATTTTAAACGACTTGGGAGTTTTATGTTTTGCGCAAAGAGATTGGGCGGTGGCGGTCGAATATTTTGCTGCTGCCGTCGCCGCCGACCCCGGTTTTCCTGAGGCACGATATAATTTGGCGCTTGCCAAAGCTAAAATGGGAGCAACCGCCGAGGCGATTTCAATTTTGAACGACTTTTTGAATGTTGAAACTAATTCACGTTGGAAGGACGCCGCTCGAGATTTTCTCGAAAGGTTAAAACAAAAAGAGCTATAACGAGCACATAGGACTGCATGGTAAAACACTAACAGCGGGAGCGTACGCCATGATCAGAAAAACAAATATCGGTACCGAAGAATGGCTGGAGGTTATTCGCGCGCCAAGGATGAAAGTTTTGCGCGCTCATCTTTTTGGCATTACGCTTGGCGTCACTGCGTTGTTGGCTCATCTCATCTTTGCTCCTTCGGGGCAGAGGAGATTTTTTTTGCTGCTGGCTTGGTATTTGATCGGCTACCTATTTGGCGCCACCTTCTCATTGCTCTATAACCGTTTCGCCTATGTATACCTCAACATCATTCATCCGGAGTGGATGAAGCTTTGGTTTTATTACAACCCGACGCAAGAGGTTAATATCATTAAAACACCAAATCCAAATTTGGATTGGACAAGCAACAGCTCGCGTGCTCGGTACGAAACCGCTCTGTATAAGGTGTTTGATTATAAATCTTATCCGGCGATGAAGCATCCTTATACGATTGTCTTTGTGGCCAATTCAAGAATCGAAACACGGACGGGCCAGTTCGAGGATGATCCAATTCTTGACAATATCAGCTTTTTTCTGAAAGCGGTTGAGCGAGCGTTGTTCAGTTTTGAGTTCAACGAAGTGGTTGGCAGGCCGGACATTTTGAGCAAGTTGCGCATTGTGACAGTCACTCCGTTACGAAACCCTGGCGATTCTCTGGCGATCAAAAAGGGTTCTGCCTTTGTTAGAGAATTCAGTGGGAACCTGGAAGTTCAACGTACTCAACGTGATACTGGTCCCAACAATCCTGGCGCTGTCAGCACCTTTGCCGATCGCATGCTCAGGCCTTCGGATCGTGTGGTAACCTATGTTAGGAATGTTTTGCCGAAGCATATCGAACATATCGATGTTATCTTCCTGGTTTCAGCCTCCGCTACGCATGACATTTCAACCGCGGATGTTTCATCTGAAGACGATTGGCAGACAATTCTTAACAATCCCAATCTTCGAGGTGAAAAATTCACCTTCTCAATCGACCCCTATTGTCAAAAAGGAGAAGAGATTCTCAAGAATGATTGCGAATGCAGTCTTTGCAAAACGCGCAAAGAACGGACGCCCGGTGCGTGCACGTCTTCTAACCGGATGGCCAGAATTGGCGGTCCGGATCGCTTGATGATTCATGAGCATTTTCCTTCTTCCATCCGGATGGGCAAAGTTGCCATAAACGCTTTGGATGTGCGCACGAAACTACCCATTCATGAATTTGCTCATGCGATGAGCTCGGAGATTAATGGGCACATAGTGGATGAGTATTTTGACTATTTGTTGATTCATGAAGAAAACGAAACGCCGCGCCCACGGACGAGTAAATGCCCTAACTCCCCCGTGCAACGTACTGATCCCGAATATCCGAATACCGGTATTTTAGTGAACCGGATTTATCGGAACCCCGAATTAATGCGTGACACGCATGAGGTGAAAGTGCACAATATTTTTGCGCGCTATAACGGGCATGTCTACGAATCGGATCGGCAGCATCACAGCGATCGGCAAGGGTGGTACAGTTATTTCCCGGAGCGCCGTAAAAGAGAAGTACTTTGCACCATGGACGCGGCACAAGACGTTTTTGAGTTTGACGAGCTACTGCGCGATTTTATTTACGATCGTCTTTGGGCCAAAGTGAATCGTTAACCTTTTTTTGCGATTACTACTAAACGAAAAAAGCGGATGGTTTTAACTAACGGGAAACAATTTGAAAACCGTTGCGGAGGTGAAATCATGATCGGTTTTGACCATGCGTTTCGGAATTTATTGCTGAAAAGAATTCGGAAACTGAACAATGAAAAGCTCTTGGCTTATGAGGGTCTGGTGGCGCTCGAGCTCGAATTGATTCAATCGTGGGAAATTTTGCAATTTGAGAGAGGGTATGAACAATATCTCAACGAGCCCAAGAAAGATAAACAAACGCGTTTGGAAAAACAAATTGCGACCGCGCACGATCGCGCGCAAAATATTTTCAAAGACTTCAAGGACGAATTTAATGCGTTGCACGAGCTTTGGATTGCCCGGCGCCGTCTCGCTTTGTTACAAGGCAATTATTTTCAGATTCCTTTCGGAGGAGGCAAGTTGGGAGGTTATCTGAAAACGTGGCGTGATTATAGGCTCGTGCAAGCGCAAACT
>JBOHQZ010000138.1:0-10762 GCA_050732275.1 bacterium | reverse complement strand
GAAGCCATGTCGCAGGAGAATGGTTTGCAGGAAAAAAGTGAGCGAGAAACACGTGCCGCCGAGATTTGCGCGCAGATGATCTTCGATTACTTCTTCGGGTAAGCGCAGGCGTTGCGCGCCGTTCTCACCACAACGATTGAATTTGATGATCTTGCTGAGATTCTCGTAAGGCAAATTCGCGAAGCCGGCAAGAATTTCCTGCAACACTGCCATGTTGGCGTGGCGGCGCGGCGAGATGGCGTAATGCTGCAAAAAAAGCCGCACACCGTCGTCATGCTGCGCCGGATCGAGCACATATCCCGTTCGGTTAGGAGCTATTAGAAATGGTGGCGTCGCTATCATTCGTCACATGCTAGGGAAAATCATCGAAGAGCTTTATCCATGGATTGAAGAATCCCACCGATCAAGCTTTTTAGCTGTGTGATTTTTCAATCCGTGGGTGTGTTGCAATAATCTGCCTGATTGCACTTTGAAAGATAGTCATTGCCAAAAATCAAAGCAAGTTTTTTCTTGCGCACTTTTTGTTTGCATTCCAGCCACACGTTGCCTAAATTGGACAAACTTTATGTCATGACCTTTTTTACGGAAAGGAAGCTCCGATGACGGAAAAAAATCTGAAGGCCAGAGGTGTGCGCTGGGATATCTCGGATCTTTACGCGAGTGTTACGGATGAGCGTTTGGAAGCCGATCTCAAAACCGCCGTGACGCAGGCGGAAAACTTTGCGACGATGTATCGCGGTAAAATCTTGCAAGACGATTTGTCGTCAGAAATTTTATGCAGCGCGATCGTCGAGCTGGAAGCAATTCAAACGAAAACTTATAAGCCGGCAATTTACGCGTTTTTGGCGTTCACGGCGAACACGGCGGATGATGCTTTTAAGGCGCTGTACGCGCGCTGTCAGGAGGTGATGGCGCAGGTGCAAAATCTCGTACTCTTCTTCGAACTCGAGGTGCAGCAAATTCCGCCAGACCGATTCGAGCGGCTGCTGGCAAGTGGCAAGCTCGAGCGGTATCGGCATTATCTCGAAGGCGTGCGCTTGTATACGCCGTACACGCTTTCCGAGAAAGAGGAGCAAGTCATCAATAAAAAAGACTTGTCCGGCAAGCATGCGCTGGTGAATTTATACACCGAATACACCGCGGCTTTCGCTTGGCAGTTGGAAGTTGACGGCGAAATGAAAACTTTGACAGGGGAGGAGGTGCGCAATCTCCTGCGCCGGCCCGAGCCGGATTTGCGCGAGCGGGCAAAGCGGGCTTACGACGGCCGCTACGGCGAGAACGAGATCATTTTTACCAACGTCTTCAACGCCATGCTGAAAGATCACGCACTAGAAATGGAGATGCGTAGTTACAAAAGCCCGATTGCGCCAGCGCATTTGCGCAATCGCCTCGCGCCGGAGATCGTCGAGACGATGATGGAGGTGACGACGGCGCACGATCATTTGGCGCAGGAATATTACGCGCTCAAAGCCAAGTTGCTGAGCATGCCCAAAGCGCGCGGCTGTGATTTGATTGCACCGGTTTCGCAAAAACGCGAGGTGATTACCTTCGATGACGGCAAAGATCTCGTGCTGCAAGCTTTCGAAATTTTCTCGCCGGAGTTTCGCCGCCTGGCGCAGCAGATGTTTGATCGGCGTTGGATCGACGCCGAGGTGCGGCCGAACAAACGCGGCGGCGCTTACTGCGAGGGAACCGTACCAGGGCATCATCCTTATGTTTTGATGAGCTACAACGACGACATCGACAATGTTTATACGCTGGCGCACGAGCTTGGCCACGCGCTGCACGATTTTCTCGCGGGCCGCAAGCAAACCCTGTTCAACTACCAGCCGCCGCTGGTTGCCGCGGAAACCGCTTCGGTGTTTGCCGAAATGCTGCTGACGCGCAAGCTGCTCGCCGAGGTAAAAGAACGCGAGCTGCGCATCGCGATCTTGACCGGCAAATTGGAAGACTTGTTTGCGACGATTCACACGCAAAATTACTATACGCGCTTCGAGCTTGATGCGCACGTGCAGGGCGCTAAAGAGCGGCTTTCAGCAACGCAGCTTTGCCAGTTATGGACGGCACGACGGACCGAGATGTACGGCGACGCGGTCGATTTTTTGCCGGAGCAAAAATGGTACTGGGCGGCGATCCCGCATTTCATTCACACGCGGTTTTATTGTTACGCTTATACATTTGGCGCGCTGCTGGTGTTGGCGCTGTTCAATCGTTTTGAAGAAGAGGGGAAGAGCTTCATTCCGCGCTATCTCGAATTGCTGGAAACCGGTGGCTCGGACTCACCGGAAAACATGATCAAGAAAATGGGATTCGACATCCGCCGCGCGGAATTTTGGGAGAGCGGCTTGCGGGTGATGCAATCGTTTTTGGAGGAGTTGAAGGCGTTGGTGCGGTAGCGCACCGGTTCGCCGTCCTGGTTTTACGCAATCCTTTCGTTTTGAAGGTACCGTTTGATCGTTAAATGGTCATCGGCTTTCGAGATTTTCTTCCATGCGCTTTCCGGCTGCCCGCGCTGAGCATGACGTAGACGAGAGGTTTTTGCTCGAAATTACCAGGACGGCACAATGAAACGTACTTTGCTCCCTTGTGTTTTGGGGCTGCTTTTGCTCACCGAGGCAACAACGGCTCGCCGGCATATTTTTTTCCCCAGCTACGAATTGGAAGAACAAGACGACGCTCTGGCCATGGACTCTCCGGAGCCGAGCCAGCGTCTGGTTTTCCTTCTGCAATATCTGGCCACTGATTATGACCGCGCGGTGCAAAACGGCAAAATCGTCGATTCGCTCGAATACGGCGAAATGCAAAGATTCGCCGGCGAAGCATTGAAAATTTATCAATCGACAACGGGAATACAGCAACAAACGTTGATTAGATTGCGCCAGCTCGAAAGATTGATCGCCGTTCGAGCCGCGGTGCCCCCAATCCGCAAAATATGCGACGAGGCGACGGCGATTTTGGTCGTAGAAAAAAATTTATCCGTGTTTCCACAAAATACGCCCAATCTCACCTACGGCCGGGATTTGTTTCAGGAAAATTGCGTTTCATGCCACGGCGTCCTTGGCGCCGGCGACGGGCCTTCCGCCGATACTTTGAATCCCAAGCCGCGCGATTTTACCGCTCCCGAGCGCATGAACTTGCTCACGCCGTTTCAATTTTATCAAGCCATCACCTTCGGCGTGGAAGGCACGGCCATGCCGTCATTTTCTGAAGCCTTCGCGCCGCGGCAGCGCTGGAATCTCGCATTTTATTTGATGACGTTGCGGCGGGACTTTCAACCCGTGGCGCCGGCAACGCTGCAAAAATTAACGCTGCAACAATTGGCAACGAAAAACAATGTCGATTTGCAAGCCCTGCTCTCACCTCGAAATGGCTTGCTGCGCGCAGACTCTTCACACCATCTCGCCCGTGCCATTGATCACTATCGGCAAAATCCGCCACGCTTGACGATGGAGGAATATTTGACCATCGTCGAAACGGGATTGAAACAAAGCCTGGCCGCCTATCAACGCGCTGATTCCTTGCAGGCGATGCAGGCGGTGGAGGAGGGCTATTGGCAGGGTTTCGAGCCGATCGAGGTGATATTGCCTCCCCAGATTTATCTCGAATTTGAACGGGCGCACCTTGATTATCGCGCTTGCATCGAAGAAAAAAGGCCGCCGGAAAAAGCGCGCGCTGCGGCCAAGTCGATGTTTAAAACTCTGCGGCAGATTCGCACGCAAAAACTCACCAGGACGGCAGAATGAAACGCATTTTTATTTTCGTTTTTTTGATCATATTTTTGCTCATCGAAGCAACCACGATTTATCAGCGTATTTTTTCACCGAAGAGCGCAGCCGGAAAGCAAGGCGCTGTGCTGGCCGCCGGGCCATCGGAATCAAACCAGCGGCTGATTTTTCTTTTGCAATATTTGGCCGCGGATTATGATCGCGCCGTGCAAAACGGCCAAATCGTCGATTCGCTCGAATACGGCGAGATGCAAAGATTTTCCCGTGACGCGGCAAAAATTTATCAAGCGTCAACCGGCGTGCAATCGCAAACGTTGAGCAAACTGCGCCGGCTCGAAGAATTGATCATCGCGCGCGCCGACCTGCCGCAAGTTCGACAAATATGCGAAGAGACGATGGCGATTATCGTCAAGGAAAAGGATCTGCCTGTGGGGCCGCGGCGCACGCCCGATCTCGGTTATGCCAAAATTTTGTTTGAAGAGAATTGCGCTTCGTGCCACGGCTTGAGCGGCGCCGGCGACGGACCAGCGGCAGATACGTTAAATCCCAGACCGCGCGATTTTACCGACCCCGAGCGCATGAACGCGTTAACGCCGTGGCAGTTTTATCATGCCATCGCCTTCGGCGTGGAAGGCACGGCCATGCCGTCATTTTCAGAGGCCTTTGCGGCGAGGCCGCGCTGGAACCTCGCGTTTTATTTGATGACGCTGCGGCGGGACTTTCAACCGGTGGCGTCGGCAACGCCGCAAAAATTGTCCTTGCAAGAATTGGCGACGAAAAACAATGTCGAGTTGGCCGCGCTCATGGCGTCGCAGCAGGGTTTGCCGCACACCGATTCCTCGTCGTATCTCCGGCGCATGGTTGATTACCATCGGCAAAATCCGCCGGAATTGGTGATGGCTGATTATATCGCGTCAACTGAAACGGGCATGCAACAAAGTTTGGCGGCTTATCAACGCGGCGATTCCGCTTACGCCGTTGAAATAGCCGAAGAAGCTTACTTGGAGGGTTTTGAGCTGATGGAAGGCGAATTGCTCCGCGACACTTATCTTGGTTTTGAGCGCGCCCGCGCCGAGTATCTTGCATGCATTGAGAAAAAGGCCTCGCCGAAAAAAGCGCGCGCTCAAATCGAGATCATGTTTAAAATCTTGCGGGACATTCGCAACAATAAAGGGCTGCGAGGCGCGCAATGAAAATTCTGCGGAAAATTCTGTGTGAATTCTATTTCCGTGAGATGATAAAGCCTTTTGGAGTTCCGGCCTGAGGTAGGCTCATGCGTGGTGAAGCGGCAACCGCACCACAAACTCCGTGAACTTTCCTTCCTCCGTTTCTACTTTAATCTCCCCGCGATCCCGCCGCGGCGGGACGATGATGTCGTAGCTGATTGACAAGCCCAACCCCGTGCCTTGTCCCGTCGGTTTCGTCGTAAAGAAAGGATTGAAAATTTTATCGCGAATGTTAACGGGAACTCCATTACCGTTGTCACGGAGGCGGATTTCAATCGGTGCAATTATAAACCAATCAGGGCTGACTTGCATTTTAAACGGAACTTTTGTATATTGCAACAACGATTAAACGAGTGAACACCAAATGAGCACAACTGCAACTATTTCCCGATCGCCTTCCATAGAAGCTTCTGCTTTCCAGGCAACGGCACCCAAAATCGATGCAGAGACCGCGAAGCGGCTGGCCAACCGTTTCATTCTGGAAAACCTCCCCGACCGTTTCTGCGCGGGAACGCCGCGCTTTTTGCAATTTCCTTTGCGCACGTTCTGGGCGGTGCCGGTGGTGCTTTCTTATCCGCGCATCGGCCCAGTCGGCCAAACCGGCATTCTGGCGGTCGATACAGAAACCGGCGCCGTCGTCGGTTGGACGCCGTTGGACGAAATCAAAAAAATCGGCAAAACCATCTATGACGAAAAAAAGGCCGATATCGAAGCCGCCTTTTTGCAGGCAAGAAACGCCTGATTCCTGTGCGGTAGCTTGTTTGCGCTCGGTCCTACACAATTACGGCCATGTTGTGGACGAAGCTTCTTTGCGCCAACGATGTGGAACCACGGAGTCGGGAACATTGTCTGATGACCTCGTGAAATGCGCTCGCACACTTGGCTTTGCTGCCGAAAAAGAATATTCAAACTTGGAGTTACTCCGGCAGTATCTTTCCGTAAATCTTTTTCCGATTCTGTATGTGAATTTGCTTTTCATTGATGGCATTGATTCCGTTCACGCCGTTGTTACGACCGAATTCGGAGATCAGTTTATTGATGTCATTGACCCGCTCGCAGGAGAGCGTTCTATTTTCATCGCTGCATTTGAAAAATCGTGGCAAATGCTCAATAATCTGGCAATCCTTGTTCAGCCGCAGAAACAATAAAAAATTTGCTACGCTTCTCCGCTTTTTGCCCTATGCCTTCGGCAGCCGCGCCACAAACTCCGTGAACTTCCCTTCCTCGGTTTCCACTTTGATCTCCCCGCGATGCTGCTCCACGATGATGTCGTAACTAATCGACAAGCTCGTGCCCTGTTCCATAGCTCAACATTAATGTTGAGAAGAAGCAGAGCACGCAACATAAATGTTGCGGTACAATAGCATGGAAAATCACCGCACGAAAGACAGCTTGCGGCTCTGTATAGACTCTCCCGTTTGAAGGCGATAAATGTAAATGCCCGAGCTCACTTCCTGGCCAGACTCATCTCTGCCATCCCACACCACCGACTTCACACCGGCAGGCTGTCGCGCATTGACCAGCGTGCGCACTTCCTGGCCAAAGATATTGTAGATCTTGAGCACGACCTGGGTCGATTTCGGCAACTGGTAGCGAATGGTGGTTGCAGAAATTTCACGCGAAGCGGCTCCGCTCCAAAAGGGATTGGGATAGTTTTGTTCCATCGTAAAACCAACCGGTACTTGACTGAAATCATCTTCGACCCCAGTAACCATCTCTGACAGCGGACGACGCCACACGCCGCCACCATCAGTTCCCGCAAAGAGATTTGAGCTGTGTGCGGCAAGAGAAGAAACAACAGTGTTCGTCAAGCCGGTATTGACAGCCGCCCAGCTTGTACCGTTGTTGGTGGAAAGAAACACCCCGCCAAGAGTCCCCGCAAAGAGATTCGGGCCGTTCACAGCAAAAGGACGGACACGAGTGTTCGTCAAGCCGGTATTGACGGCCGTCCAGCTTGTGCCGTTGTTGATGGAAAGAAACACGCCGCCACCATCAGTTCCCGCAAAAAGATTTGAGCCGTTCACGGCAAGAGAAAAAACATCAGTGTTCGTTAAGCCGGTATTGACGACCGTCCAGCTTGCACCGTTGTTGGTGGAAAGAAACACGCCGTCGCCAAAAGTTCCCGCAAAGAGATTCGCGCCATTCACGGCAAGAGCCTCAACATCAGTTCTCGGCAAGCCGGTATTGACGGCCATCCAGCTTGTGCCGTTGTTAGTGGAAAGAAACACGCCGCCGCCAAGAGTTCCCGCAAAGAGATTCGTGCCGTTCACGGCAAGAGAATAGACAGTATGGGTCGTCAAGCCGGTATTGACGACCGTCCAGCTTGTGCCGTTGTTGGTGGAAAGAAACACGCCACCGCCATCAGTTCCCGCAAAGAGATTCGAGCCGTTCACGGCAAAGCACCAAATATTGCCGCCGTAGGGTCCATTGGTTTGAATCCACTGCGCCTGGAGGCTTTGTGCTCCAAGCAGGATGACGATGGCGCAGAAAGAAAGAAAGCGTTTCATGTTTGTGCCTCCCTGGTTGAGGTTAGAGAGTAATTTTAACGAACGGAATACGAACCGGTCCGTCCAATGAATTTTTTGTTTGCGAATACCGTGCAAAAAAACTAAATTCTATGCAATAAACAAGCAAAATAATCGCTTTGATTCGAAGTGTTAGACGATATTATTCACTTGCATTTTTTGCCATGAGCGCTTAAATTATACCAATTAACGGCTGGTTGCTAATTTGTGGTCAAAGGCGCTGCCGCCATGTATATCAACGACATTGTTTGGCTTGATGAAATAGTCGATAAATATGACAGAAAATAAACTTCCTGAAGAATTTCAATCCATCACTGAAATCCAGAAGTTTTGGGATGCCAATTCATCTGCTGAGTATTGGGATGAGATGGAAGATGTCGATCTGCAGCTCTCACCCGCTTTGCAAGCCAAGCTTGAATTAAAAAAGTTATACCGTTTGCTCGATTTTTCGTCCGAGCAGATTGATGCGATTGAAACCAAGGCAAAAATCGAAAATACGAATAGCAAACGGTTGATTTCCAAATGGATTCTGGAACATGTATGAGGGGCGAAGCAGCGCCGAGTTTCCCTCTTTTCGCTCATTGCTTTTCATCCTTTGCGCTTCGCCTTACGCCTTTGGCAGCCGCACCACAAACTCCGTAAACTTCCCTTCCTCGGTTTCCACTTCGATTTCCCCGCGATGCTGCTGCACGATGATGTCGTAGCTGATCGACAAGCCCAAGCCTGTTCCCTGTCCCGCCGGCTTCGTCGTAAAGAACGGATTGAAAATTTTCTCGCGAATGTCAAGCGAAATGCCGTTGCCGCGGATTCCAATCTACCCGGTCGTTCGTTTCTAAAAAATTTTATTTGCAATTGATTCACAAATCAACTAACTTTCATCTGACCTGCAAGAAAAACACGATGGCAATTGACAAAGTTACTTTCTCAAATTGAATCGAGGTGAGGCCATGACGGAACTGCGCATCAAAGTTGAGCCGGAATTGGCGCAAGAATTTCAAAAAATCTCGCACGCCGTCTTTCAAGGCAACGACAGCCGGGCGTTTCAGCAAGCGATTGAACTTTTACGTTTATTCCAAGACGGCAACCATTTTGAGCGCTTCTGGGAAATTGCCGACCGCATTCGCAAGCAAGTCCAAAAAGCCGGCGGCCTTTCGGCAAAGGAAATTGATCGTCTCGTTCGTGAAGCTCGGGCACAGAAGCGACAATCCGTCGTCCAATGATCGCCGTCATCGACACCAATATCTTTATGGCCGCGCTGCTAAATCCTTCCGGTGCCCCGGCAAAAATTCGCCACCGTTGGCAGCAGCGGCAGTTTGAGACATTGGTGTCTGCACCAATTTGGACCGAGTATGCCAATGTTCTCTTTTATTCTCCAACGATTTCAGCCATTGATGTAACTCTGCTATTGACCGAACTCAGAGCATTTGCCCGTCAGGTTGAGATAAGCGGCACACTGCAAGTCTGCAAAGACCCTGATGACGACAAATTTCTTGAAACCGCCGTGACCGGTGGCGCTGATTTTCTGATTACCAAAAATCTCAAACACTTTCCTCGCAAATCGTATGAAGGCGCGCGCATCGTGAACGTGGCCACTTTTCTGAAAGAACTTGAAAAGATTTTCCCAGTTTGAGCGCCTCGTTCAGCACCTTTCGACCTACGCCTGCCTCGGCAACTGCACCACAAACTCCGAAAACTTTCCTTCCTCCGTTTCCACTTTGATCTCGCCGCGATGCTGTTGCACGATGATGTCATGGCTAATCGACAAACCCAATCCAGTACCTTGTCCCGTTGGTTTAGTGGTAAAGAAAGGATTGAAAATTTTTTCGCGAATATCTGGCGGAATGCCATTGCCGTTGTCGCGAACGCGGATTTCGATTTTGTCGCTCAGGTTTTTTGTTGCGACAGAAAGCGTTGGCGAGAATTTTGCAGTTTGCTCTTTGCCGTTTGCCCTTTGCTTTTGAAAAGCCGCATAACACGCATTGTTGATGATATTTAAAAACACGCGGCTCAAATCCTGCGGCACGACTTCGAGCTTGCCAATCGACTCGTCGTAATCTTTTTCAATCGTGATGTTGAAGGAAACATCGTTGGCGCGCATGCCGTGATACGTAAGATTTACGGCGTCGTCGAGCAAGCGATTGATATCCACCATCTCGCGCTGGCCGGAAGAGCCGCGCGCGTGTTGCATCATGCTCTTCACAATGCTATCCGCGCGCTTGCCGTGGTGGTTGATCTTTTCGGCGTTTTGTTCCAGCGTCGCGATGATCTCTTCCATATTTTCAAAATCACTCTCATTTACGTTTTTCACTTTACGTTTTACGATTTCTTCTCGCAACTCCCTCGCCAAATCCACCGACAGTGCCGCAAAATTATTCACAAAATTCAACGGATTCTTGATCTCGTGCGCGATGCCGGCGGTGAGCTGGCCCAGCGAGGCGAGCTTCTGCTGCGTAACGAGCTGCTGCTGGGTGCGGATGATTTCCTCATTTTTCTCTTGCAATTCGCGAAGCATTTTGGCTTTGGCGATGGCGGAAGTCGCATGGGTGCGCAACCGATTCAGCTTGCGGGCATCGGGCCGGTCGAAGGCATTGTCGTGGGTAAAACTGCCAAACGCCAAAAAGCCTTTCAACCTGCCATCCACGGCAACGGCCATAGCCAGAAATGACTCGGGCGTGTGCAGGGTCTGCAATAATCGCGAGCCAGCAGTTTTTTGCAAATGCCGCATGACGTAGATTCCTTTTTCCACTTCTTCCGCGAGGGCGGCGTAGCGTTGGGTAATTTCCTCCAACGAAAAAAACGTGTCTTGCAACAGCACCGGATCATAGCCAATGACGGCGGAGAGCTTGAAGCTTTTTTGGCGCGGATCAAAGATCAGCGCGAACGCTTTTTCTGCCTGCGGAAAAAGTTTCATGCCTTGTTCCAACAAGACACGCAAGACGTTTTCCAGCGCCGTTTCCCGATTGATCGTCTTCACGATGCTATCCATCGTCTCCAGCTCTTCGGCCTGCTGGCGGATGAGTTCGGCCTCACGAAGCTGGGCGCGCGTGCGCTCTCTTTGCGTGACCCGGCGCCGTTGCAGCCGATCCACCGCGAAAACGCCGGCGGCCAACAGCAGCGCGTAGATCGCATACGCCAGCTTCGTTCGCCACCACGGCGGGGTGATGATGATTTTGATCGACGCGCCTTCTTCATTCCAAACGCCGTCGTTGTTCGAGGCTTTCACGCGGAAAACATATTCGCCCGGATCGAGGTTGGTGTAAGTCGCGGTGCGGCTCGTGCCCGCCTG
>JBOHQZ010000137.1:0-10820 GCA_050732275.1 bacterium | reverse complement strand
CACAACGGATGACGTTGTTGAGCTGTTGGAGAATGCAAAAAAATATCGTAGTGGCTATCGCTTGCGCTATGAAGAGGGACGAATCATTCCGGACAAATATCTGCCCGGCAGCGAGCCGACCGGCGGCGTGCTCGAAGCGCTCAGTCAATATGCTTCAGGACAGGACACAAGCGAAGTCCGGCAGCGCCTTGAATATCACGAAACGAATGGCGGCTTGGGAAGCTTCTCGAAGACCGTGAGCTTCAGTGACGGCACGCGCCACAGCGAAGATGTCACGTTCAGAAGCACGCAGGTAATCTTCAACATCGTCTATCGCGACGGCACGCGCGAGCAAGGGCAATTCACGGCGCCGGATGAGAATCATCTCTCGTTCGAAAAAACCGTCACGTATCCTGCCGGCTCAGATCCACGCTCGATTTTTGAAAAAGGCGATTTTTCGCAAAATCCGGCGGATTCTTCCGGCACGGCGAATTTCACGCGCGAAGAATTTTTCGCCGATGGCACGTCCAAACGGCACGAGGTTAAAATCAAAGCCACGCGCCAAAACGGTTATGGCCGCCTCGAAGTGACGGAGAGTTTCAGCGACGGCACCGGCGGCAGTTGGACGCTGCAAGAGGGACCAACGAAAGCCGATTTGAAGGGCAACTGGATCAATGCGGAGAAGCAATACATTTTGCTCGAGGCTTCGTTCTATCGCGACGGCAGCGCGGATGTACATATCGAAGTGTATGCTTCAAAAGAGGCCTACGACAAAGGTGAGCCACCCATCTTCGAGGCCGATCTGCATTTCAGACCCGACGGCTCCGGCAACGGTACGATCACGAGCAAGGAAGGTGTTTCGCAATTCTCCTTTAGCGCCAACGGCACGCCGAAGAGTTAGCTGAGTTCTACCTCTCGCACGGGCCTGCGCAGTAATGGCTGTGCAGGCCTTCTGCTTTGCGAATCATTGAGCCAATTTCTTCAAGCTGCGTTCAATCGCGGCTACCTTCTTTTCATCCGCAATATGCCTTCTTAAAACGTTCACAGCCTTGGCAACGAAGCTCGCTTGACTCATCTCAGCAAGGTCGCGACGCAAGCCCTCACCGATATAAAGCTTCAACAGGGCTTGATAGCCAAGCTCCTTTTGCGCCGCAACCGACTTTAGCTGGGCAAGGGTATCTTCCGGAACGCGTATTGAAACCATCTTGGATGGACGGCGACGTAATTTAAGATTAAGTTTCTTCATTAGGTTTTAAAGAAAAACATTGCCCCAACGGATAGATGAACCCAACTGTAAACAGTTTTTTTACAGTTGGGTTCACCTATCCGTTGGAGACATAAAAGATGGTGAGTTTTTCTTTTTGCACCAATCTCATCTGTAAGCAAATAAGTCAATATACCGCTTTGTATATACTTTGTCAATACAAATTTGACGAACGAGAGCAGACAATTTGTCCTACTTCACCAAATAAAATTCATTTGCACCATTGCATTTTTTTTCTATTTTATAAAAACTCATGCACGTTTTCAAAAAGAAAAAAATCTTCCATCGGCTCGTCTTTCTCTCCATGCTGGTGATGCCGCCGGTTTGGGCCCAAGAGCAAGGCGGCCAACTCACTGTCGAGCGCATTGAGATTCAGGGCGCGCGCAAGACCAAACCGCACGTCATTCACCGCTATCTGAGCTTTCGCGAGGGAGACGTGCTGACGCCCGAGATCATCGAGCGCGATTCGCAGCGCCTGCTCGCCACCAACTTTTTCAAGAGTGTGGATTTCAGCGCCGCACCTGGCAGCGCCAAGGGCAAGGTCGTCGTCAACATCGAGGTGCAAGAGCGTCGGTTGCCAACATTAGAGTTCGCCGGCGGGTACAGCGAGCTTGACGGCTGGTATGTATCGCCAATCGGCGTGCGCTATGACAATCTCTTCGGCACCGGCCATTTCCTCGGCTTGCGCGTGATCATCGGCGACCGCGTCGGCGGTTTCAATTTCCGTTTCCGGCAGCCGAACATTTTTAAAAGCAATCTTAATTTTCAACTTGATTGGGAGGCACTCGGCCGCGATTTGATTCATTATTTCAACAATCGGGAAACCATCCAGAAGGTGAGGACCGGAAGCTTGCGTTTGGGCTTGAGCGGCTCGCGCGGCTGGGAAAAATATCTCTCCGGCGGCTTGCAATTTAGCGCCACCGAGCCGGATAGCTTTGCCAAGTTCACGCAAAACGATAGCACGTTGCGCAGCTTTCCGGCTGCCATCACCCAAAATCTCGGCAAAAAAGAAGCTGGCATGTTTTGGCTGCGCTTGCAAGCGGACACCCGCGATGACGCTTTCTTTCCGCGGCGCGGCCTGTGGGGCGCGCTCTCCGTCGAAGTCGCCGATCCAAAATTTGGCGGAACGACGCGCTTCACGCGCAAAGTTTTCGACGGCCGCTTTTATCAAAATATCGCAAGTAGCGTGCTAGCGTTGCGCTTAAAAGCCGCCTCGACTACCGAGTCCACGCCATACTACGAGCGTTTTTATCTCGGCGGCGCGTATTCACTGCGCGGTTTTGCCGAGCGCAGCTTGACGCCGGTCGGCTACGGTACGCGACTCTTTCTCGGCAGCGTGGAATGGCGTGTGCCCATTGCCGGCCGCGATCTACGAAAACCGAGCATGGTTGGCGCCGTCTTTTTTGACGCCGGCAGCATTGGCACGCCGCCAATGAAATTCGCCGACGACGAAATTCTCACCGCGTTCGGATTCGGTGTTCGGATCAAAGTCCCGGTCGTCGGATGGTTGCGGCTTGATTTCGCCTACCCGGAAAAACGACCGGATGATTTTAGATTTCACCTCGGTATCGGACAATCATTTTGAGGGATCATGCGCCGCTTTGGGAAAATAGAAATTTTCTTGCTTTTTCTTCTGGCTACGGAGACCACGGCGCAGGCGCCGCGCGTTGTTTCCGTTATCGTCAAGCCAGTCGAACAACACCTCACGGTTTCCGTGCAGCTCGCCGATATTTTTTCGCCGAAAATCGCCAATACCATTCGCAGCGGTTTGCCGGCGGTGATTCGTTTCGATTTTCGTATCGTGGAGGAACCAAACCGCGAGGCGCGACGGATCATGCGCTCGGTGCGCATTCTTTACGATGTGTGGAGCGAACGCTATCGCATTGCTGTGAATGGGCGAGAGCAAATCGTTTCCACCTTTGCAGAGATGGAAAAATTTTGCGCCGGCTTTGAAGCGGAAAAATTTTTGCCGCTCGCGCAATTGTCGCCAACAAAAACATACAGATTGCGATTGCAGGTGGCGGTGATTCCCATCAGCGCCAAACAAGACCAACAATTGCGCGATTGGCTTGAAGCCTCCGACGCCACCGAAGAGTCCGCGCCGGGGGAAGAACGCGCTACCGGATTCAGCCTCAATCTCAGCAAATTGGTTTCATTTTTTTGGGGCAAAAAAGACCGGCCCTTCGGCACTTCGGAGTGGGCAGAATCATCGCCGTTTCGTTTATGAAAACCTTGCGTTCAAAATTCATCGCAATTTTTTTAGTCTTGACCATCTTCCCTGCCCTGCCGTTGGCTTATCTCGCCCAACTTTTTTTGCAAAAAACCATCGGTATCGCCTTGCGAAGACCGATGGCCGAGGGATTGAGCAGCGCGCTCGAGCTGGTCAGGGTACAAATGAACGCCGAGCTGCAAAAGCTTGCCCTGCACTTGCAATGGCTTAAAAGTATCAATCAAAAATCGGATATGAAAAATTGGAATTGGGGGACGCCAAATCCGGTGAATCCAGAAAGTCCTGCGGATTCCATCGTATTCGCCCTCGTCGATTCTAATGGCGTTATTCTCACCGTTTGGCCCGAAGCATCGATCATCCATTTTGAAATAGCGGCTTTGAAAAATGGAACACCGGCGGATTCTCTAGTCAATGTTGGAACAGACAGCGTGGCCGCGCGACTGGCGTCCCGGCTTTCGGAAGAGATGTGGCCGGCCGCCTGGCTGGTTGGCGAGAAAATGATTCCGCCAAACATGGCGCAACATTTAAAAGCCGTCGTAAACGCAGCGCAAATGCGCGAGGTACTCGGCTTGAGAGAGCCGGAGTACCGGCAGAGTTTACTGCTGGCATTTCTGGCTTTGTATGCGCCGATGCTAGCCATCAGTCTTGCCGCCGGTTGGTATCTGGCACATCGCATCACCGCGCCGCTCAAAGAACTCTCGACCGGCGTTCAGCAATTGGCCGCCGGCAAATGGGAGCACCGTGTGGCGGTTCGTTCGCACGATGAGATCGGGCAAGTCAGCGCCGCTTTCAATCAAATGGTGGAAGCTTTGCAAAGACGGCAAGAGCAAGTGATCGCTCTCGAGAAAATGGCGGCGTGGCGCGAGATTGCCAGAGTTCTCGCCCACGAAATCAAAAACCCGCTCACGCCGATGCAATTAATGGTGCGGCAAATTCAGGATGAGTATAAAGGACAAGATGAAAATTATCGGCAAACACTTGCCGAGGGCTGCCGCATCATCGACGAGGAAATCGAGCAACTGCGCCAGCTCGTGCGCGAATTTTCGGATTTTGCGAGAATGCCGGAGATGCATCCGGCGCTCGGTCAACTCAACGAACTGGCAACGGAAGTGGCGAAGCTTTATTCCCAGCGGCTGGTGGAATTACAGCTCGATCCGGCACTGCCCAAACTCAATTTTGATTGGGAGGCGATGCGCCGCGTCTTGATCAATCTGATCGAGAATGCCATGCAAGCCTCGGCGACAGCTAAAGTCACGTTGCGAACTTTTCACTCTTCAAATGAGATTGCGATTTTCGTCGAAGACACCGGCCCCGGCATCACGCCAGAAAATCTCTCGCGCATTTTCGAGCCGTATTTCTCCACTAAAAAATCCGGCATCGGTTTGGGTTTAGCGATCGTGAAGCGCATTATCGAGGAGCACGGCGGTACGATTTCGGTCAAAAGCGAGATTGACCGTGGCAGTTGTTTTGTTTGTAAATTTCTCAAAGCAGACAAGCCGTAACCCAAAATACTTGCCCCAACGGATGAATTAAGACCAACTGATAAAACATCCGTTGGTCTTAATTCATCCGTTGGCCGTGATTTTTGGCTTCACCAAGCAAAATCAAAAGCTGACTTATTTCGTTGCGATTCCCTTTTCGTTGCAAGGATATCATGCCAAAAGCCAAAATTTTAGTTGTGGATGACGAGCGCAACATCCGGCGCTCGATTGAAATGATTCTGAAAGGCGAGGGCTACGATGTAACCGAAGCCGCCTCCGCAAGTGAAGCCACGGCCAAATTATCCGAACAAAGCTTCGATTTAATGCTGCTGGATATCGTCATGCCGGGCGAGATGGACGGCCTGCAATTTCTCCAAAGCTTAAAAGGCGTGTCGAATCGGCCGGTTGCCGTTATTGTCTCGGGACAGGCGACGGTGCAAAACGCGGTGGCGGCAACTCGCGAAGGGGCGTATGATTTCATCGAAAAGCCGATTTCCAAAGACAAGCTTTTGCTCACGGTGAAAAACGCTTTGGCGCAGCGCCGGCTTGCGGAAGAGAACGCGCGCTTGCGCCGTGAAGTCGGCGGCCAGTTCGCGATGATCGGCGACAGCGAGGCACTGCAAAAAGTGCGCGAGCAAATTTCCCGCGTCGCGCCAACGCATACGCGCGTGCTCATTCTCGGCGAGAGCGGAACCGGCAAAGAATTGGTGGCTCGCGCCATTCACGAAGCCAGCGAGCGCGCCAAGCAGGCGTTCATCAAAGTGAACTGCGCCGCAATTCCGGAAGATTTGATCGAAAGCGAGTTGTTCGGCCACGAAAAGGGTGCGTTCACCGGCGCCACCGCTACGCGGGACGGCAAATTTCTGCAGGCCGATGGCGGCACACTTTTTCTCGACGAGATCGGCGATATGAGCCTGCGCGTGCAAGCCAAAGTTTTGCGCGTTCTGCAAGAGGGTGAATTTGAACGCGTTGGTGGAACACAAACGTTACGTGTCGATGTTCGCGTTATTGCAGCGACGAACAAAAATCTTGAAGAAGAAGTACGCCGCGGCCGCTTCCGCGAGGATTTGTGGTTTCGTTTGAACGTAGTGCCGATTTACATGCCGCCACTGCGCCAGCGCAAAGACGATGTTCCGACCCTGGTGCAGCATTTCATTGAGCTTTACTGCCGCGAAAACGGCTTTCGGCTGAAACAGATGGCGCCGGAAGCAATGTCGCGATTGCAAAACCACGACTGGCCGGGCAACATTCGCGAGTTGCGCAATGCCATCGAGCGGCTGGTGATCATGACACCGGCGGACGCTATTACTGCCGCTGATTTGCCGCTGACTTTGCAAACGCCGCAGCCCATGCTCAAGCGCACGTTCCAAGCCGGACAAACTCTGCGCGAGGTGCGCGATCAAGTCGAGCGTGATTACATTCTCGCTTGTCTCGAAGCCACTGGCGGCAACATCACGCAAGCCGCGCAGATTCTCGGCATCGAGCGCAGCAATTTGCACAAGAAAATGCGGGCGCTGGACATACAAAACAAAGATGTAGCTTCTTGAATTTCGTAACGAAAAATTATTAAATCTCGATTCAAATTTTGGAGACAATATGAAAGCACAACTGCGCTGGCTCGGCCCGGATATGCAGATCGAAGGCAACACGGAATTTGGGCAAACCATTAAACTCGACAGCACGAAAGACAAAACCGCCGCGATCGGCCTTTCACCCGTCGAGCTGGTTCTGCAAGCCTTGGGCGGTTGTACGGCGATGGACGTCGTCTCGATCCTCCAAAAAATGCGCCGCACGCTCAAGTCACTCACATTGGAAATTGATGCCGAACGCCGCGAAGAGTATCCGCGAATTTTTACGCATATTCACATTCTT
Organism: bacterium; assembly: GCA_050732275.1. Lineage (GTDB taxonomy): Bacteria > Zhuqueibacterota > Zhuqueibacteria > Zhuqueibacterales > Zhuqueibacteraceae > Zhuqueibacter. The sequence continues at coordinate 3,994 of JBOHQZ010000137.1, read as the reverse complement.
TATAAGTTGGCAAGCCCGGACGTGGCGGAGCATGAATTGGAGAGAGCGATCAAGCTTTCGGAGGAAAAATACTGCTCGGTGAGCGGCATGTTGCGGCCGACGGTGAGGATCACGACAAGCTACGCATTGCAGCGCGATTAAAAACTGCGCAAGTTTTTGTCAAGGATGATTAAGAGAAAAACAAGTTTAACTTCCGTCGCAGAATTGCTCAAAAGCAACACGACAACACCATTACCTTCCCACAATGGCAAGCTATCGATGTTTCGGGCGCTGCGCCATCGCAATTATCGTCTCTATTTTTTCGGACAATTTTTTTCATTAAGTGGCACGTGGATACAGAACGTCGCGCAAAGCTGGTTAGTCTACGAGCTTACCCACTCCCCTTTTTGGCTCGGGCTGGTCGGCTTTCTGAATTTTCTGCCACTATCGCTCTTTTCGATTTTTGCCGGCAGTATCGCGGATCGTGTCTCAAAGCATCGGATGCTGCTCATTCTGCAAATTCCGCCCATGCTGCTCGCATTTCTTTTCGCGATCTTGATCTGGACAAACACCCTTTCTGTCGGCTGGATTTGCGTGTTGGCATTTGCCTTTGGCATGGTAAATGCCTTTGACATTCCGGTGCGCCAGTCGTTTGTTGTCGAGTTGGTGGGCAAAGATGATTTGGCGAACGGCATCGCACTCAACTCTGCCACTTTCAACATGGCGCGTCTGCTCGGTCCGGCGATCGGCGGCATCATCATCGCCACACTCGGCGCCGGATGGTGCTTGTTTCTCAATGGTGTTTCATATATCGCAACGATTTGGGCGCTAAACGCCATGCACTTTGAAAAAAAATCGCCTCCGTCACAAGAACATGCACCCATCGTGCATTCGCTGCGAGAAGTTCTGCTTTATATTCGCCAAACCCGCCCGGTGTATGGCCTTTTGATTTTGGTGGGCGCGGTGACGATTTTCGGTTGGTCGTTTTGGATCTTGATGCCGGTTTTCGCCAGCCAGATTCTCCAAGGCGGCGCCATCGCTTTGGGCAAATTAATGTCGGCAGGTGGCGTTGGCGCATTGGGCAGTGCTTTGCTAGTCGCCGGTTTTAGTCACCGTTTCCTGCCGCGCCGTTTGGTATTTTCCGGCGTCATCGTATTTGTGGCGGGAATCATCGGCTTCGCTTTATCGAAAGCGCTCTGGCTCTCTCTTGTGATGATCGCCATTGCCGGTTTCGGCCTCATCCTGTTTTATATCAATGCCAATAGCGCCTTGCAGCGGCGCGTGCCGGATCATCTGCGTGGCAGAATGATGGGCGTGTATGCGCTGGCGTTCGGCGGTTTGTCACCTTTCGGTAACTTGCTCATCGGTTATTTCGCCGATAAAATCGGCGCCCCCGCGGCGGTCGTCATCGGCGCGGCGATTTGCGCGATAATGGCGTATGTGGTTTCCCGGCTGGTGCCGCCGAAGCCGCGCGAGCCGGAGGAAAATTTCCGTCAATTCCAAGATTGGAGATACCTGCGACGTAAGCGCTGCCACCAAACTTTTTGAACGATAACGTTTAGTCGTCTTATCAGCAGATCCCCATAAGTCTGGACGACTACTTCAAAATAAACAGTATCACTCTCGAAAAGCTATCACGTCCACAAATATTTTGGATTGTCAATTGGTAATTAACAATTGTCAATTGACAATTCTTTTGACTACAGTTCAAAAGTCGTGTTACGTATTGTGCCAAATCAAAATCTTGGCATTGCGGCTAACATTTCCCCCAGTTGCTCTAACGAGACCAAATTGTGTACCGGCAAAAAATCATCGACATACGGCAACGCCGCGCTCATGCCCTGCGTCAGCGGCTCGTAACCTTCGTGCCCCAAAAGCGGATTGAGCCAAATCAGCCGATAGCAGCTCAACGACATGCGCTCCATTTCTTGGCGCAGCAGCGGAATTTCACCCCGATCCCAGCCGTCACTGATGATCATGACGACGGCTCCGCGACTCAATACACGACGTGCCCATTTGAAATTAAAGTCTTTGAGCGCTTCGCCGATGCGCGTGCCGCCGGCCCAATCTGTTACGGAGTATGCCACTTCTCGCAACGCGCGCTCCGCATCACGATTGTGCAATTGCCGCGAGATGCGGGTAAGCCGCGTGCTAAAAACAAACGCTTCGACTTGATTGAGGCCGCTGCTCAAGCTGTAAATGAATTGCAAAAGCAAATTCGTGTAACGCTCCATCGACCCGCTGATGTCGGCGATCACCACCAGCGGCCGCGGCTTGAATTTCGGTTCGCGTCGCGCCCATTTGAGAACTTCACCGCCGTATTTGAGATTCCGGCGCAGTGTACGACGCCAGTCAAACAACGTTCCTGCTCCCGGTTGCTTTCGTCGCGTGCGGCGCTCGCCGAGCTGCCACACCAATTCCGCAATTAGCTCACGCGCCCGCTTCAGCTCATCGACATTCATTTCGGCAAAATCTTTGCGTCGCAGCACTTCGACGTCGCTATACGTTTGAACGACCTGTGGGCGTGATGATTCATTTTGCTCGGATTGCCCGGTTGAAGGGGAACTCGTATTACTTGGATGCAAAAATGGCCTTTGACGATTCGATGGTTTCCGCAATTGCCGCTGCTCGTCGAGTCCGCTCAAATTCAATGTCGTCCACTCTTCCGCCGGTTTCCGCCAAAATAGCTCGAAAGCCTGATCGAAGAATCGCAAATCTTCGCGGCGGTGCACCAACAAGCTGCGCGCCGTATAATAGAAATCGCTTTTGCGGCCGATTTGAATATGCGCGAGCGCCTGCATCAAATCCAGCATGCGACCGGCGTTGACATCCATGCCGAGCCGGCGCAACAAGCGGCCGAAGAGCAATAGGTTGGCGAGTAAGTAGCCAGATTGTTGTTTCATTTTTTGCAAATAATACTTATATTGTCATATCACTAAATTTTCAAACTCGGAGACAAACCATGAAAATAGAACTCCATATCGATTACTTTGAGGAAGACGGCGTGATCGTCGCGCTCTCACCGGAGCTGCAAGTATCCAGTTTCGGCGATACCTTGGCCGAAGCTGAAAATAGTATCAAAGAAGCCTTGGAACTCTTTATCGAAGGCTGCGAAACGCTCGGTACGCTCAATGACGTGTTGGAAGAGTCCGGTTTCAGAAAAGTCGGTGACGAATGGGTTCATCGTAAACCGATTAAGACAATGAAAACCACTTTGCAACATGCTGTTGGGGCCGCCTCTTATGCCTAAGCTAACGCCAGTTCATTATGAAAAGCTCATCAAAGTGTTTGAGCTTGATGGCTTCCAGGTTGCGCGCAAGCGAGGCGACCATATCATGATGACCAAAGCCGGGGTCCGACGTCCGGTCGTCATTAAAACCAGCCCGCGCGAAGTTGCAATCACACACATCAAAACCAATCTCAACTCAGCAGGCATGTCGCGCGAGCGGTATTTTGAATTGTTGGAAAAGGCGTAACAACTTTCCTCACCGTGTGAAGTTAAAATTTTACCCTACAATCACCGTATCAAAAATCATTTTCGCCGTCGTGCCGCGAACTTTCGCAACGTCGTCCTGATATTTCAAAATTACGCCGAGCGTGTCATCGACGACTTGCGGGCTTAGCGCTTTTTGATCCAACGCAACAAGCGCGGCGGTCCAATCGAGCGTTTCGGCAACGCCCGGCACTTTATAGAGATCGGCGCGGCGTAATTCTTGAATAAAAGAGGTTACTTGCTTTGCCAACTGTTCGGGCGCGTTCGGGACTTTGGTGAGCACGATCTCGTACTCTTTTTCAAATGAAGGGTAGTCGATCCAGTAATAGAGACAACGTCGTTTCAATGCATCGTGTACTTCACGCGTGCGGTTGGAAGTAACAACGACCACCGGCGGCTTTTCGGCTTTGATCGTGCCAATTTCGGGGATGGTGATTTGAAAATCGGAGAGCAGTTCGAGCAAGTAGGCCTCAAATTCTTCGTCGCTGCGGTCCACTTCGTCGATCAACAGCACCGGCGCTT